>JANXLW010000381.1 GCA_025354965.1 Betaproteobacteria bacterium | reverse complement strand
CGCGACGTAAAACCAGGCGATGGCGAATGAGAGAAAAAGTGGCAATAGCTTATTGATCATCGCGCAGGGGAGATAAAAAAATAAAAAGGCCGCCCTGATGGGCGGCCATGGCTTTCACCGCCCGCCGGAGTTACTTCGCCAATGCAAACACGACCAGTGAGTTGCCGCGCTTGAAGTCGAGTTGGGTGTTGCCACCACAACCCATCGCCACATACTGGCGCCCCTTGACACTGTACGACACCGGCATGGCGTTGGCGCCGGCACCGCAGTTGTACTCCCACAGCAGCTTGCCGCTCTTGGCGTTGAGTGCGCGGAACAGACCATTGCCCTCACCATAAAACACCAGATCGCCGGCAGTCGCCAGGGCACCGCCAATCAGGGGTTGCTCGGTATCAAACTTCCAGGCCAGTTTGCCGGTGTCCACATTGACGGCCGCCAGACGGCCCCATTGCTTCTCGCCTTCGATGACTTTGAAAGCGCCACCCAGCCACAGCTTGCCGCCGGGGTACTTGGCCGTTTCAACGTGGTAGGTCATGGGCTGATGCAAATTGAGCGCATAGGCCAGACGCAAAGTGGGGTTGAACGCCATTGGCGACCACTCCACGCCACCATTCGCACCGGGCAACATGCGCGCACCGTTGGGGGTCGGCAGGACCCACATGTTTTCCTGCGGAATCATGGCGTCGGAGAAGCGGATCAGGGCTCCGGTTTCGCGGTTGTGCACATAAATGTGCCCGGTCTTGCCACCATGCATCACGGCTGGCACCATCTTGCCTGATTTGTCCTTGACGTCCAGCAAAATAGGCGCGCTCACCGCGTCCAGATCCCATACGTCGTGCGCGATGTACTGGGAGTGCCACTTGTAGGCGCCGGTGTCCAGATTGACCGCCACCATGGAGTCGGTGTAGAGGTTGTCGCCGGGACGTTCGGCGCCGTACAGGTCAGGTGACGGATTGCCCGCCACAAAGAAGATGGTGCGTGTCTTCAGGTCAACCGCCGGGTTCATCCAGACACCGCCACCCAGTGTCTGGTAGAACGAACTGTCGCGTGCCAATTGCGCTTTTTCGGCCGCGATATCGCGGTGCATATTACGCCCGGTGGCGTCATTCTCGGCCCACACACCTTCATGACCTTTTTCAGGAATGGTGTAAAAAGTCCAGAGCAGTTTGCCGGTCGCCGAATCAAACGCTTTGACGAAACCTCGAATGCCGTATTCGCCGCCGTTGGTGCCGATCAAAACCTTGCCATCAATCACGGTCGGCGCCATGGTTTCGCTATAGCCTTTTTCCGGGTCCGCAATTTCGGTTTCCCACAAAACCTTGCCGCTCTTGGCGTCCAGCGACACCAGCTTGGCATCCAGCGTGCCCATGAACAATTTGCCGCCTTCGATGGCAACGCCGCGGTTATTCGGGCCGCAGCAGAAAGTGGTGATGGGTCCCATCTTGTGCTTGTAGTGCCAGAACTCCTGGCCGGTGACGGCGTCGATCGCATACACATGGTTGTAGGAGGTGGTCAGGTACATGATGCCGTCGACCACGATGGGCGCCGTTTCCATCGACTCGCGTACTTCGGTCTGAAATGTGAATTGCGGTTGCAGCTTCTTCACGTTACCGGCATTAATCTGCTTACCCGGGTAAAACCGGGTCTGCTCGTAGCCACCGTTGGTATGCAGCCAGTCCACGCCCTGCTTGTCGGCGCCATTCAATTGCGCCTGGGTGACGTTGACGCCTTTGGCTATCGCCTTGGCCCCACCACTCATGCCTTTTTGTCCCTGAATTTCTTCCGCGCTCGTGGCGCCGGCTACCGCGCACAGTGCCAAAACCAGACTGAAGCCCTTACTCAATTTCAAATGTTGCATTTGTCGTCTCCGAGGTTGTTAGTATTGTTGGCATCGAGCAAAGCCCAGTTCCTGACTGGCCCGCTATCTTTGCACAACTTTTTTCAGTATATAAACTGGCAAATTTGTTGAAGACCTTTAGAGATTAGGCATTACCGTCAGTAGGGTTTTATCGTTGATGTTACGGGAGCGATTGATGCAATTTTCCAAACTTTTCAAGTCGTATTTTTGGGTTCTTCTGTTGTGCTGTCTGGTGCCGGAGGTATTGGCGCAAAGAGGCATGGACCAGATCAATATCAACGGTCAGTTTGTGCTGGCGGCGCGCGCCGGACGCGTCGAGCGGGTGGTGGCTTTGCTGGCAGAGGGCGCCAAAGTGAACTCGCGCGATCGCAGCGGTGATTCGCCCTTGAACATGGCGGCAGGCAAAGGTGACGCTGCGCTGGTCGATGTACTGCTGAAGGCCGGCGCCGACGTCAATCTCGCCAACCTGGCAGGCGTTACCCCCTTGATGGGAGCGGCCTTCGGTTGTCACACTGGGCTTGTGCGCAAATTTTTGGGGGCTGGTGCCAATATCGAAGCACTGGACCGTGTCAAAAAGAATGCCGCCACCTATGCCGCCGGCAATGGCTGCAGCGACTGTTTGCAGGAACTGATACGCGCTGGAACGCCAGTCAATGCGGTTCTGGAAAATGAGCTCACGCTGCTGATGTGGGCGGCCGGCTACGGCCATGAGGACGCCGTTCGTTTGCTGCTGAAGCTGGGCGCAGATCGCAATCTGAAAGATGGCCGCGGAAAGACCGCCGAGGATATGGCGCGCGAAGGCGGTCATTCGAAAGCGCTGGCGCTGCTGACGCAACCCTGAGCCGTCCATGCCGCGCAGGCCACTGGCCATGCCGAGTTTTCGCATGAAAGAATACCCGTGCAATCCCACTTGAAAGCAGGTCAACGCCTGTTTGGGTTGGCGCTTTTTGCAGGAGCTGTGGTCTGCATGCTGTTGGCGCCATCGGCCTTGGCGCAGACAAACCCCGAGCCGCTGACATTGCCGAGCGTTGAAGTCATCAGGACCACGTTGTTGCCGGGCCTGGGTACCCCGATTCAGGACGTTCCCGCCAATGTTCAGATCTATGGCAGCGAGGACTTGCGGCGCCAGCGCAGCAGCCATCTGGCCGATTTTCTGGAGAACAGCGCGACCAGCGTCAGCGTCAACGCAGCGCAGGGCAATGCGTTCCAGCCCGACGTCAGTTTTCGGGGCTTCACCGCGTCACCGCTGCTGGGCTTGCCACAAGGCTTGTCGGTGTTCCAGGATGGGGTGCGTATCAATGAGCCGTTCGGCGATGTTGTGAACTGGGACCTGATCCCGCAGTCGGCGATTGCCAGCTTGCAACTGCTGCCCGGTTCGCACCCGGGTTTTGGCTTGAACACTCTGGGGGGTGCCTTGTCGGTGCAGACCAGGAGCGGCCTGTCCCATCCCGGCGGATCCATGGAACTACACGGCGGCTCTTTCGGTCGGCGCACTTTCGAGATCGAGCATGGCGGCGGCGCCGGTGACTGGAATTATTTTTTCACTGCCAACCACTTTCTGGACAGTGGTTGGGCTGAGCATAACCCGAGCCTGGTGCAGCAACTCTTCGGCAAGCTTGGCTATGTCGCCGGGCAAAGCTCGGTCGACGTCAGCTTGACATTGGCAGACAACACCCTGGAAGGTACACAGACCCTGCCTCAATCCTTTGCCGGTGATTTCCGCCAGGCCTACACGTTCCCTGACCAGAACATCAATCGCCTGGGCTTTTTGAGCGTCAAGGGCAGTCATCTGATCGACGACCACTTTTTTCTGGATAGCAATCTGTATTTTCGAAAATACCGCAACCAGAACACCAGCAGCAACGTCAACGGCGAGTACGACGGTGTGGCCAACCTGGTGCAGGCCAGCAACGACAGATCCGCCATCGACCAAAGCAGTTATGGCGCAGGGCTGCAACTCAGTTACCTGGGAGACATCGCCGGGAAAAAGCAGCAACTGGTGGTGGGGATCAGCGCGGACCCCAGGTCGGCGCTGA
>JANXLW010000344.1 GCA_025354965.1 Betaproteobacteria bacterium | reverse complement strand
GAGGCCGGCAAAAACGACGATGTAACGTTGAACGGTCATGGTGATACTCCTGGTGATTAAAAAAACTTACTTGTGAAGACGGTTGATGCCCAACATACCCATCACATACTTTTCATAGATGGGCTCGGATGTGCCTTTTTTGAGCTTGCGCATGAAATATTTCTCGTAGGCGATCTTGGCCAGATGGACCCATTTGCCTTTCTTGAACCAGTTCACATTGCGCGGTGGAATCTGTGGCAAGGCCACGAAGGCTGCTCCGGTGTCACCCATGTCGGCCAGACACACGGCATTCCATGTGCCTTTGGCAACGGCAGGTTTGCCCGCCAGATCGTCTGCAATGTTGTGACAAATGGCCGTCATCATGCTTTCGATCATGTAACCGGTCTTGGGGGTACCGGTCGCCACCGGCGTGACCTCAACCGGGGGTATGGCAACACAGACGCCGGCCGAATAGATGTTGCGATAAGCCTTGCTGCGCTGGAACTCGTCAATCAGCACAAAGCCGCGCGGGTTGCACAGATTGGGCACTGCCGCCACCGCGTCAACCCCCTTGAAAGCCGGCAGCATCATGGACAGTTTGAAGCCCAGTTCATGTTCCTTGTAGACCGCCCCCAGATCATCGAGCTGCGTGACAAACATCTTGCCCGCTTCAACCCGTGTCGTCTTGGCATTGGTCACCCATTTCATGTCGCGACCGCGCAACTCGGACTCCAGCATCGACTTGCTATCGCCGACACCCCCCAAGCCCAGATGTCCGATGTAGGGCTCACTGGTCACAAAGGTGATCGGTACCTTATTGCGCAATTTGCGTCGGCGCAGGTCGGTATCCAGAATGAAGGCAAATTCATAGGCCGGGCCAAAGCAGCTGGCACCCGGCATGGCACCAATCACCAGCGGTCCCGGATTTTTCAGAAACTCCTGGTAGTCGGCAAAGAATTCCTGGGCATGATCGATATGACAAATGGAATGACTAAAGCCGCCACCCCCCGAGTTGGCCGGGCCGGCGCCGGGAATCTCGTCAAACGCAAGCTTGGGGCCAGTGGCGATCACCAGATAGTCGTAGTCAAGTGTTTCACCGTCGGAGAACACCAGCTTGTTGCCCGGTGCATCAATTTGCGTCACCGCTTTGCCAATGAAGGCAATTTTTTTGCGCGCCAGATAAGGCGCGATCGGCAGCGTCACCGCTTCTCGCTCGCGCCAACCGACGGCGACCCACGGGTTGCTGGGTACAAATTGAAAATAGTCGGTGCGGTTGACCACTGTAATGCGGTGCTCTTTGGGCAGCATTTCCCGCATTTCGTAAGCGACCGGCATGCCGCCGATGCCAGCCCCCATGATGACGATATGAGCCATGTTTTGTCTCCTGCAGTTTTAATAGGTTGAAGTGGGATCTAAGGTGAAAGTGTTCGCGTCTGCGCGCGATTCCATACGCCGGCGGTACAAGGCGTAATACAGGACAGGAATGACCACCAGCGTCAGCAGGGTGGAAACCAGAATGCCAAAAATCAGGGATACGGCAAGGCCGTTGAAGATCGGGTCGTCAAGGATGAAAAATGCGCCAATCATGGCTGCCAGGCCGGTCAATGCGATGGGCTGCGCTCGAACGGCAGCCGACTGCACCACCGCATCCTTGAACGCCATGCCCTGCTCGACCTGCAACTCGATAAAGTCCACCAGCAAAATGGAGTTGCGCACAATGATGCCGGCCAGTGCAATCATGCCGATCATGGACGTCGCCGTGAACTGCGCGCCCAGCAAGGCGTGGCCCGGCATGACACCGATGATGGTCAGCGGAATCGGTGCCATGATGACCAGCGGCGTGAGATAGGAACGAAACTGCGCTACCACCAGCAGGTAGATCAGGATCAGACCGACGCCGTAAGCGGTGCCCATATCTCGAAAGGTTTCGTAAGTAATCTGCGACTCGCCGTCCCACTTGATGGCGTACTGACGATACGGGTCCGAGGGCTGACGAATCCAGTACTCGCCCAGCTCACCACTGCCCGGCAAGGTCGCTTGCCCCAATTTGCCGCGGATGGAAAAAAGTCCGTACAGGGGTGAGTCCAGCTTGCCGGCCATGTCGCCAAACACATAGCTCACGCCCTGCAGGTCTTTGGTGAACAGGGGCTTGTCAATCACGCCGCGCTCAACCTGGACCAGTTCTGACAGGGGAACCATCTGGCCGTTGGCCGCGCGCAGTGGAATGGCCAGCAAGGCGTCGAGTCCGATCTGGGAGGCTTGCGGCAACTGCAGGCGCACCGGCACCGGGTACTTGCTTTGACCGTCATGCAGGTAGGCCGCGTCGGCGCCTGACAGCGCCATGGCCGCGCTCTGCGCCACGACCGCCACCGGAATACCCAGTGACTCTGCGCGCTGACGGCGAACTCGCAGGTAAGCGCGGGCTGCGTTTTCTTTCAGCGAGGTATCGACGCCAACGATGTCCGGCGTGTCGGCAAAAGCCTTGGCGACCCGCGCTGCCACGGCTTGACGTCCGGCCTCATCCGGACCATAGACCTCGGCCACCAGCGGCGACATTACCGGCGGCCCGGGCGGCACCTCAACCACCTTGATGCGTGCGCTGTGGCGCAGGCCAATTTTTTCCAGTTCCGGGCGCAGCCGCTGGGCAATCACGTGGCTTTTTTCACTGCGATGCTTCTTGTCCACCAGGTTCACCTGAAGGTCGCCCTGCTCAGCCTCGGCGCGCAAGTAATACTGCCGTACCAGCCCATTGAAGGTGATGGGTGAAGCGGTACCGGCGTAGGCTTGCAGGTTCAGAACTTCTGGTTGATGCGCCAGAAAAGCACCCAGTTCGTGCAGCGTGGCCGCGGTGTTTTCCAGTGGCGTGCCGGCCGGCATTTCCACCACCACCTGAAACTCGCTCTTGTTGTCAAACGGCAGCATCTTCATGACCACCCATTGCACCAGCGTCAGACCCACCGACAGCAGCAGCGCCACCAGGATGCCCGCCAACAGCAACCAGCGTTTGCGCGCGCTGCTGAGAAACGGCGTGAGCACGCGGGTGAACAAATTCTGCAATTTCGGGCCCATTCCTTTGGACTTGCCGTGGTCCGTTGCGCCGTGCCCACGCGACTTCATCAATTTAAGTGCCAGCCAGGGCGTGACCGTGAAGGCAATCGCCAGCGACAGAGCCATCCCCAGACTGGAGTTGATCGGGATCGGGCTCATATAAGGGCCCATCAAACCCGACACAAAGGCCATCGGCAACAAAGCTGCGATCACGGTCAGGGTGGCCAGAATGGTGGGGCCGCCGACCTCATCGACCGCGCGCGGAATGATGTCTTTCAGCGTGGCGTCGGGCGTGAGTTGCTGATGGCGGTGAATGTTCTCGACCACCACAATGGCGTCGTCCACCAGAATGCCAATCGAGAAGATCAGTGCGAACAGCGACACCCGATTCAGCGTGAAGCCCCAGGCCCATGACGCAAACAGCGTGGCCGTGAGCGTCAGAATAACGGCAGCGCCCACAATCACGGCTTCGCGTCGCCCCAGGGCAAAACCAACCAGCAGAATGACCGAACCCGTGGCAAAGGCCAGTTTCTGAATCAGCTTGTTGGCTTTCTCGGCGGCCGTTTCACCGTAGTCACGCGTGATGGTGGTCTCCAAGTTGGCCGGAATCACCGTGTTGCTCAGATTTTTGATGCGTTCACGCACGGCCCTTGACACGTCAACCGCGTTTTCACCCGGTTTTTTGGTAACGGTAATCGTCACCGCAGGGTAGACGCTGCCAGATTGCGCAGCTATTGATGCAGTGTCATTCACCGTGTCGACTGCTGGCGCCAGCGCACCACCCGGGGTAAACCAGACATAGCGTTGCGGCAGCTGCGCGCCGTCCTCG
>JANXLW010000313.1 GCA_025354965.1 Betaproteobacteria bacterium | reverse complement strand
ACCGTCAGCCACCGGCTGGTTGTCGTCGCCACGCAATTCGATCTCGTAACCTGGCACCGGCCAGCCGGTCGTGCCGTAGCGCACTTGCCCCGGGCGGTTCGATAAAAAAATATGCAGCATCTCGGTCGAACCAATGCCATCGATCACTTCGATGCCGAAGTGGGCCGTGAAGCGTTGTCCCAGTTCGGCCGGCAAGGCTTCGCCCGCAGACGAGGCCAGACGCAGCGCCAGTTCCTCCTTCGCCGGCAACGCGGGCGAGGCAAGCATTCCGGCAAAGCCTGTCGGGGCACCGAAGAAAACCGTTGGCAATGTGCCGCCGACCTCGCCGCGCCAGCGTTTGAAGGTGGCTTCGGGCGTCGGCCTCTCGGCCATCAGAAGGGTCGTCGCTCCCACGCTCATCGGAAAGCTCAGGGCGTTGCCCAGGCCATAGGCGAAAAAGAGTTTCGCCGCAGAAAAACAGACGTCCTCCGGCTTCAATTCCAGCACCGCCTTGCCGTACAGCTCGGCCGTCCAATAGGGGTTGGCGTGCGAGTGCACGGTGCCTTTGGGGCGCCCGGTTGAACCTGAGGAATAGAGCCAGAAGCCCGGATCGTCGGCCCTGGTGTTGACCGGTTTGGACAAGGGTTGGTGCGACTGCACAAAGGCCTCGAACTCCATTTCTGCGGGGTGCAAGGGGGCGGCAGGGTGCGAGACGATAACTTTGTGCACCTCGTGGTCGGAGCGTGTCATGGCTGAGTTCAGCACCGGCAACAAGGCGCCGGACACCAGCACGGCCTGGGCCCGTGAATGTTCCAGCATGTAGCCGTAATCCTCGGCCGTCAGCAAAGTGTTCACGGCCACGGGCACCAGACCCGCGTACATCGCGCCCAGGAAGCTCACCGGCCAGTCGTTGCAGTCATGCATGAGGAGCAGCACGCGTTCCTCACGCTTGATGCCCATGGCCTGCAGGCCTGAAGCGACACGGCGCACGCGCTGGTCAAGTTGACCGTAGCTCAGGGTTCCTGCGTCGTCGATAAATGCTGACTTATGGGGTCGCGCGCCGTTGCACTCCAGCAGGTGCTGTGCAAAGTTGAAACGTTCGGGCGGCGGCGCTACCCGCGATGCGGGGCTTGTGAGGGGGGTGGATGCAATCATCGATATCTCCTGTTTCTTATGCTCGGACGGGTGTATTTATTGATGACCGTCTCAAGGCAGAGGTCTCGCAACCTCGGGGGTGAAGCGGATCTCGCCATTCGGTAACAGGTACAGGATGAGCGCCCGACCTTGGGTCACGGTAGGTCGGTGCGCGCTGCCGGGCGGATAAACGAGCCAGCCGGCCGGGCGCTCATCAAACTGCGCGCCTTCGTCGATCGGCATGATCAAGTCGATCTCACCCTGGGGGTGGGTGTGGTGCGGACCCGCGATGTTCTTCATGTCGACCACATCGACCGAGAAGCCGTGCAAGTCCGGTGCTGGTTTGAAGATGCGCCCGTAACGAATGCCGCCACCCTCTCGGTTGCATAACCAGCCCGCAGCGACGCCGGCTTGACAGATGTTTCTCAGACGACCGTAACTGGTTGATGTAACGCCATGTTCGGTATTTAGCCAACTGCCCAGCGCTGCGTTGAGTGCGCGCCCGGCCAGCTGAGCACTAAGGTTGGCAATCTGTTGGCGCAATTCGGTGGATGGCATGGGAGGATCGTCCTATTTTCGCGGTTGGGATTGCGTATCCAGAGACAGGAAATATTGTGCAAACAGTGTACAATAGGGCCGCTACAACTGCGTGTCAAGCACTATATTGCATTAGCCGGGTTAAACGCTAGACGTTCATCACCTGTCGGGCGAGCGGGCCTGCAAGCTGATCACGCCGGAGCGCACGATGAGCGCAGTTTCACGACAGTGATTTTTGCCAGGCGCTGGTCTGTTACAGCCGTTGACAGGTCGACTGGGTTAATCTTGCTTGCGCCATTTTTCACTGTTGAATTTATGACAAACCCTGTTTCTGAAAATTCCCCAGCACCAAGATTGCAGGATGATGAGCGGGAGTATCTGCGTGCCCTCGGCGAGCATATTCGTGATCTTCGGGTGCGCCGGGGAATGACACGTGCCATCCTGGCCCGCGACTCCGGGGTGTCCGTGCGTTACCTGGCGCAGTTGGAGAGCGGCGAGGGCAATATTTCCATCCTTCGCTTGCGCCAGATCGCTCAAGCCATGGCCATGCCGCTGGAAGAGACAATTCGGGTAGGGCCGGAACAAGCGGCAGAACTCACGCTGCTGGCGCAGTTCTTGGCGCGCTTGTCCCCGGGACAGTTGGTAGAGGCAAGAACCCTTTTGCGGGGCGCTTTCGAAAAGACGGGTCGCCGCCAGCGCATAGCCCTGGTCGGCTTGCGGGGGGCAGGTAAGACCAGCTTGGGCAGACTGCTTGCACAACATCTGAAGGTTCCTTTCATCGAACTTGACAAAGTCATTGAACAGACCGCAGGGATGCCGCTTTCGGAAGTGTTTTCCCTTTATGGACAATCTGCCTACCGTCGCTACGAACGCCGCGCACTGGAGGGGCTTATCGAGACCCATGAAAGATTTGTCCTGTCCACCGGTGGCAGTATTTCCACTGAGCCTGCAACCTTCGACGAATTGCTGACGTCCTGCTATACGGTCTGGCTCAAGGCGAGTCCAGCCGAGCACATGGCCCGGGTCGTCGCTCAGGGGGACCGGCGGCCCATGGGCGACAACCGCGAAGCGATGCAGGATTTGGAGCGGATCCTGGTCGGGCGCGAACCCATGTACCGAAAGGCCGATACGACCGTGAATACTTCCGGACTCGACATCCAGCAAAGCCTTGACGAACTTCTGAAACAGATTTCCATCCGACCCCGTTAACCCGCCCGCTGAAGGGGCAAAAGCTGCTGCAATTTCTTCACTGGCAAAAGTCCACACGTCGCATGGGAATGTTGCGATCGCTCACGAAACACAGCATTTCCACCGCATGGTTAAGCGAGTAACTTGCTTGGTCCATTTCGCGCAAATTTGCATCAATGAATAGCGTTTAGTTGATGCAAATCAAAGATTTAACCTATTTATTCAAAATCATGCGCTATATCGCATTTTATGATTTATATTGCACTTACTGCGATATATTGCACATACGGCAGAGTCCTATCCCAACCTGAAATTATTCTGTGCAAAAGGAGATTTCCCGATGAGCGACGGTTTATTTGACCAGTTTAAGGATTGGTACGAAAAGCGGCATGACTACGCGCGGGCTTGGAAACAGCGCACTGGCGGTCAGGTGGTGGCAACCCTGTGTACCTATACGGCGGAGGAGTTGCTGATTGCCGCCGACATGCTGCCGGTTCGCGTGCTGGGAGCGCACGAACCGCAAAACGTTACCGAACCGCATATCTTTGGTATGTTCTGCCCGTTCTGCCGTGACTCACTGGCGCAGGGCCTGCTCGGCCGCTTCGACTACTGCGATGGCGTGACGCTCACCCAGTCGTGTATCCAGTATCGGCAGACCTTCAGTTCCTGGCGCAGCAATGTGCCCAGCGTGCAGTGGGACTATTACGTGCCCATGCCCAACGAAGTCCAGTCGGTCCACGCCCGCAAGGCACACCATGCCGAGTTGCAATCATTTCGCATTTTTCTGCAGGCCTTGACCGGCAAGGAACTCACCGACAGCAAGCTCAAGGAAGCGCTGGCCGTCGTTGACGAGAACCGTCGTTTGCTGCGTGAGTTGTTTGAATACCGCAAAGCGACGGATCCGCAAGTGAGCGGCGTGGAAGCGATTTACGCATCGCTTACGGCGCAGTTTGTCGACAAGCGCGAACACAACGAACAGCTCAAGAAGGTACTCGCCGCACTGCCCACGCGCGGTCTGGTGCGCCCCGAGGGTGTGCGCTTCATGACCATTGGCTCGGAGAACGATGACATCGCCTTCATGGCCATGGTCGAGTCGGTCGGCTCCACCATCGTCATCGATGATCAGTGTTCAGGGACACGCTATTTCTGGAATGAGTCCAAGCCCGACGACGACGTGATCAAGGCCATCGCCGACCGCTACTGTGACCGCCCGGCCTGCCCGACCAAGGATTACCCCAACCACACGCGTTTTGACCACGTGCTCGGATTGGCCAAGGAATTCAATGCGCGCGCAGCGATTTTTCTGCAGCAAAAATTCTGCGACCCGCATGAGGGCGATTACCCGGACCTGAAACGACATCTCGAATCCAACGGCATTCCCACGCTGTTCCTCGAATTCGACATCACCAACCCAATTGGCCCTTTCCGCATACGGGTCGAGGCCTTCCTCGAAACGATGAGCGAAGAAGACCTGTTCTGAATCGACGGGAAAGTTCATGAAAAACAAATATCCGACCGAGCCACTGAAGCTCTGGAAAAAAGCCAAAGAGCTGCGTGAGCAGTATTACCTGAATTATGCGAAGGCCAAGGACAACGGCGGCCTGCGCTGGTCCGGCTCGGCCTGGGCGCTGGACGCGCTGCCTGCCGGTCTGGGCGACGATGTCTACTCACTCACCGGCGAACCTTACGCAGCGGCCATTTCGCACGACCGCAAGTTTGCCAAGGAATGCATGGATGCGGCCGAGTCTTACGGCTTCGCCCGTGACTTGTGCTCCTACATGCGGATTTACTGGGGTGGCATGCACCTGGACAAGTACCTGTTCGGCGGAAAATTTCCAAAGCCGGACTTCATCTTCCAGACGCAGATTTGCTGCTCCCACTCCAAGTGGTACCAACATGTCGCCGTTGCGGAGCAGGTGCCGCAGTTTTATGTCGACGTTGGTGTAGGCACGTACATGGACTTGACCGAGGCGCGTCTCGACTACGTGGTCGGGCAACTCAATGAAGGCATTGAATTTCTGGAGAAATCCACTGGCCGCGAGTTCAATGACGAGTTGTTCGTCAAGGCGGTGAAAAACGAGATGCGTTCCACCAGTCGCTGGGCCGACATCTGTGCCCTGAACAAGGTCAAGCCGGCACCGTTGGACGAAAAGACGATGTACTCGCTCTACGTTTTGGCGACGCTGTCGAAGTCTTCCCAGTGGTGTGCAGACTTCTATGACGAACTGTACGAAGAAGTGAAGGACCGGGTTGCGCGCGGCATCGCCGCCGTTCCGAACGAGACCATGCGCATGATGTCCGACACACAGCCGCCCTGGTCTTTCCTGAAGATATTCCGCTACCTTGAAACCTACGGCGCCGTCTCCATTGGCTCGCTTTACACCTTCGCCCTCGAGGGCATCTGGGAAGTTAAGGAAGATGGGACCTGGGGTGGGCGTACCTTGCCCTGGAACAAGGGCATTGAGATCAACGACCGCCAGACTGCGCTGCGCTTGTACGCGGACTGGAACCTGTCCAAGCCTCAATGGCAGCATTTCTACGATCCCCGAATCAAGACGGAAATGATGCTGCGCATCGTCAAGGAGTGGCAAGTCGACGGCGTGATGTTGCACCTGAATCGTGGCTGCGAAGGCCTGTCCATGGGGATCATGGAAAACCGCATGGGTATTGCCAAGGCGGGCGTTCCGATCATGACTTACGAAGGCAATATGGGCGATGAACGCGAGTTCGACGAAGTGCGCACGCAAGCCCGCGTCGACGCCTTCATGGAGCAGCTCGGGCTCAGGCGCCAGGCCGCTTGATACATCGGCTCACTAGGCAAGCTCAGTACGGAAATTTGGAAGGAGACAAAGATGATTACCGCAGGAATAGACATGGGTTCGCGCACCGTCAAAGTGGTGCTTCTCGAAGAAGTCAAGGTGGAAAGTGCACCGCAGCTCAAGTACGCGATCAAGAAGACCCATATCATGATGCCGGGCGATCTCGATCCGGACCAGGCGGCCGAAAAGGTGTACGACGACGTCCTGGCCGCAGCGGGCTTGACGCGAGATCAGATCTGCGCCGTGTTCGCCACGGGAGCCGGACGCAAACAGGTGGCCTTTGCCACCGAAGGCATCACCGAAATGACCGCTGGAGCCAAGGGTGCGTCCTATATGTACCCGCAGGGCCGTACGGTGGTCGACGTGGGTGCCGAAGAGGGGCGTGGCATGAAGACTGATGATCAGGGTCGCGCCATTGACTTTGCCGGCAATGAAAAATGCGCCGCCGGGGCCGGTTCTTTCGCCGAAGCCATGTCACGCGCGCTGCAAATGAACCTGAAGGAATTTGGCGACGCCAGCCTGTTGTCGGACAAATCGATTCCCATGAATGCCCAATGCACCGTATTTGCGGAATCGGAAGTGGTTTCACTGATTCACGCGTCAACGCCCAAGAACGACATTGCCAAAGCCGTGCTGGATGCAGTGGCCAGTCGCGTGTGCGCCATGGTGCGCCGGGTCGGCATCGAGGGCGAAGTGGTCTTGATTGGCGGAATGGTGCACAACGCCGGCTTCGTCCAGTCCTTGAAAAATGCCATGGGCGTTGACAAGATTTCCCTGCCCGACATGCCCGAATACATCAGCGCTTTGGGCTGTGCCCTGATTGCCGCCGAGCGCCAGCACTAACACCTACGCAGAAGGAGTGAAAAGATGAACTCATTGAGTGCCCCAGTGGCAGCAGCAGAAGCGGTTCCAGAGAAAAAGGAATTCTGGCGTTGGCAAGAAAGCGTCTGGATCGACGAAACCAAGGATTGGAAGACTGCAAAAATCATTACCTGTGGCATTGACGTCGGGTCCGTATCGTCTCAGGCCGTGCTGGTAATCGACGGCGAACTGTACGGATTCAACAGCATGCGCACCGGCAACAGTTCACCGGACTCGGCCACCAATGCCTTGCAAGGCGTGATGGACAAATGCGGCATGAAACTCGAGGACATTGGCTATGTCGTCGGCACCGGCTACGGTCGCGTCAACGTGCCATTCGCGCACAAGGCCATTACCGAAATCGCCTGCCACGCGCGTGGTGCCAACTACATGGGTGGCAACACCGTGCGCACCATTCTCGACATGGGCGGCCAGGACTGCAAGGCCATCCACTGCGACGAAAAGGGCAAGGTCACCAACTTTCTGATGAACGACAAATGCGCAGCCGGCACCGGACGCGGCATGGAAGTCATCTCCGATTTGATGCAAATACCAATTGCCGAACTGGGCCTGCGCTCCTTTGACGTCGATGTCGAACCCGAGGCTGTGTCATCTGTGTGCGTGGTGTTTGCCAAGTCTGAAGCACTGGGCCTGCTCAAGGCCGGCTATACCAAGAACAAGGTGATTGCCGCCTATTGCCAGGCCATGGCCGAGCGCGTCGTTTCGCTGCTCGAACGCATAGGCGTGGAAGAGGGGTTTTTCATCACCGGCGGCATTGCCAAAAACCCCGGTGTGGTCAAACGCATAGAAAAACTGCTAGGCATCAAGGCCATGGAGACCAAGGTTGACAGTCAGATTGCCGGCGCACTGGGTGCCGCACTCTTTGGCTACACGCTGGTGCAAAAACAGGGTGCGGCAGCGGCCAAGGCGGCTTGAGTGCGGGCACTATTCGGGGCACACTGGCTGCGGACCCAACAAGCAGGAGCGAACACATGATTGCCAACTACGGTTACAAGGACGGTTCGGGCGAATACTACATCGGCATCGATACCGACAAGTGCATAGATTGCCCCGTCGGGCGAGCCTGCATTACCGCCTGCCCCAAGCAAATGTTCGAGGGCATCACGGACGACTATGACGACGAAGTCATCTGGGTGAAGAAACCCAATTGCCGCACGCTCGCCTACGACTGCTCGGCCTGCAAACCCGCATCAGGCTATACGAGCCTGCCCTGCACTGCGGCCTGCACGCCGGGTGCGATCAAGCATTCCTGGTAAGGAGCGATTCATGGCAACCAGCGCAGTCGTGATCCCCATCGTTCAGGCCGGCAGTTCCTGTGCCAGTGCATCAATCTGTTCCTCCGGTTCGAGCTGCAGCGCAAGTTCCTGCGGACCGACGGACAGCACAGACCCGGTCTTCCTGTTGCAGCAGCAGGGCTGGATTTTGCGCACCACCATCGGTGAGCCGCGCCTGACGGAAGTGGTCGAGAACTACCGCGCCATGGGCTACGAAGTGCATGTGGAGCGTTTCGGCACGGCGACGGCCGATACAGCGGGCAAGGCGAATGCCGAGTCCTGCACGGTCTGCTTTGACGCGGCGGACAAATCAAAAGCCAGTCAGGTCTGGGGTTCGGTCTATGTCCGTCCCGGTGGCAGCCCCGACAAGAACGATGAATTGTTTGCTTAAGAAAATCCAAGGAGAATGAACATGGCCAGCAAGGAACGCGTCCTGCGCGTACTCAAGCAGGAAGATCTCGATGCCATCGTCGCCATCGACGAGGCCGCGAGCAAGCAATCACGGCGTGACTATTACGAGCGCAAGATTGCCGGTATTTTGAACCGCAAGACCAACATCAACTGCTCCATCGTCTGCGAGGTCGAGGGCAAGGTTGTCGGCTTCGTGATGGGTTACGTCTTCTTCGGCGAGTTCGGTATTTCGGACGCAACCGCCACCATCGACACGCTGGGTGTGCATCCCGATTTCCGCAACTACGGCGTGGCCAGCGAGATGCTGGACCAGTTCATGATGAACATGAAGGCGGCGGGTGTGAAGAAGGTTTACACGCTGGTCAACTGGGATGACTTCGCCCTGGAGAAGTTTTTCTCGCGGCAGAAATTCGTGCCCTCGAAACGGATCAACCTTGAGTTCGAGTTGCCATAGCAGTTGGCGCGCCAAGCCATGTGGATCGACACCCATTGTCATACGAAGTACTCCTATGACAACTGGCTTGAGCCGGTCGACCTGGTTCGACGCGCCAAGGCCTTGGGAATCGATGCCGTGTGCGTTACGGAGCACTACTCCTATGAAGCGTCAGAGCCGGTCGAGCAAATCGGTCGTGACGAAGGTCTGCTGGTGCTGCGTGGCGTTGAAATCGCCACCGACCGCGGACACTTGCTGGCCTACGGAGTGCAGGACGATGGTG
>JANXLW010000311.1 GCA_025354965.1 Betaproteobacteria bacterium | reverse complement strand
CGAGCTCAAAACGTTGCACCAGCGGTGTAGCTAGCAGGCGCTCACGCAAGCCCATGGGCTCGTCGACAAACAGCGCCGGGTCCATCATTTTGAGTTGCGCACTGATGGTGGGCATGAATCCCATCTGTGCCAGCACGTCGCGCTCCAGGTCAATGCCGGGGGCAATTTCAATCAGTTCCAGAGCCCCGCCATCAGCCGCGCCCGTCAATTGAAAAACACAGCGTTCGGTCACGTACAACACACGCTGACCGCGTCTGCGTGCCTCACGGCCGCTGAAAGTTCGATGCTCCACCTCAACCACAAACTTGCGCGCCGTGCCCTCACTGACGACCTGCATCCGTCCGCCAACAATTCGTACATCGGGGTCGCCGGCCGTGAAGGTGCCGACAAAGACCACGGTCTTTGCGTTCTGACTGATGTTGATGAAGCCGCCCGCACCGGCCAGGCGCGAACCGAACTTGCTGACGTTCAAATTACCGTGGCGGTCCGCCTGCGCCAGCCCCAGCACGGCAATATCGAGCCCGCCACCATCGTAAAAATCAAACTGGCTGGGCTGGTCAATCACCGCCTGGGTGTTGACGGCCGCACCAAAGCTCATGCCACTGGCCGGAATGCCGCCAATGACGCCAGGTTCGGCGGTGAGTGTCATCAGGTCGATCACCTTTTCTTCCGTCGCCACGCCAGCTACCCCCTCGGGCATGCCGATGCCCAGATTGACGACACTGTTGGGTCGAAGCTCAAAGGCGGCGCGCCGCGCAATCACCTTGCGCACCGTCAGGGGCATGGTGGCCAGCGTGTCCATCGGTACCCGAATCTCACCCGAATAAGCCGGGTTGTACTGTTCGGAAAAAGTTTGCATGTGGTAGCGCGGATCGGTCGCCACCACCACTGCGTCGACCAGCACGCCGGGCACTCGCACCTGGCGCGGGTGCAGGGTGCCACGCTCGGCAATGCGCTCCACCTGCGCAATCACAATGCCACCGGAGTTGCGTGCCGCCATGGCTATCGCCAGGGCTTCGAGGGTAAGCGCTTCGCGCTCCATGCTGAGATTGCCGTCCGGGTCGGCGGTAGTGGCGCGGATGATGCCGACCGAAATCGGGAAGGCCTTGTAAAACAGATACTCCCGACCATCGATTTCCAGCAAACGTACCAACTCTTCGGTGGTGCACGCATTGACCTTGCCGCCACCAAAGCGCGGGTCAACGAAAGTATCCAGTCCGACATGTGTCAGCGTACCTGGTTTGCCGGCTGCAATGTCGCGAAACAGATGCGAGATCACACCTTGTGGCAGGTTGTAGGCCTCAATCTGGTTGCTCACCGCCAGCTTTTGCAGCGCCGGCACCAAGCCCCAGTGGCCGCCGATCACGCGGCGCACCATGCCGGGATGGCCGAGGTGATTGAGTCCACGATTCATGCCGTCACCCTGCCCCGCTGCATACACCAGTGTCAGCTGGGACGGCGCACCACTGCCGGTCTCGCTTTGGGTGGCCAAAAAACGGGCTTCCAGCGCGACTGCAATTTCTTCGGCAAAGCCAATGCCGACAAAGCCACCGGTCGCCACGGTATCGCCATCGTGGATCAATCGCACCGCCTCCGGCGCCGTGACCACTTTGTTGCGTCGGGTTCCCGGACTGACATGTTCATTGACATTGAAATTGGTATGCAAACTGTCTCCTTGGCGTCGTGCGCTATGGTGCTTGACATTTCCGGTCGGTCGTACTGGGGGAAACCATGCCCAGCGGACTGACACGATGACGACACAGTAAACTCGCAACATGTGTCAATTGCTTGGAATGAACAGCCGCTTGCCTGCCAGCCTGACTTTGAGCTTTACCGGGTTTGCCCAGCGTGGCGGTTGTACCGACCACCATGCCGATGGCTGGGGCATTGCCTTCTTTGAAAGTGAGGCCGCCACGCCGGACGTGCCGGGCAAGGGCGTGCGCTACTTCGTCGACCGGGAAGGTGCCTCCACCTCGCCCATCGCCAACATGCTGCGCACCTACCCGATCAAGAGCCACAACGTGGTGGCGCATGTGCGCAAGGCCACCGTGGGCGCCATCTCGTTGGAGAACTGCCATCCGTTTGTGCGCGAACTGTGGGGCCGCTACTGGGTGTTTGCCCACAACGGCGACCTGAAAGACTACAAGCCCTCGCTGCACGGCAATTTCAGACCAGTTGGCAATACCGACAGCGAACTGGCGTTTTGCTGGCTATTGCAGGAGCTTTCCAAATCACATGCCGGTGTGCCAAGTGTGGATGAGTTGACGCGCACATTGAGCGAGCTGGTACCCCAAATCGCAAAGCACGGCACTTTCAATTTTTTGTTGAGCAACGGCCAGGCCCTGTGGGCGCACGCCAGCACCAAGCTGTATTACGTGTTGCGCCAGCACCCGTTTACGGAAGTGCACCTCAAGGATGACGACGTCAGCGTCGATCTGGCCGACCTGAATGGTCCGCAAGATCGGCTGGCCATCGTGGTGACCGAGCCCCTGACCACCAACGAAGACTGGGTGGCGATGGCGCCGGGTGAATTGCAGGTGTTTGTGGAAGGTGCCATCGCTGAGTGCAGCAAGTCAGGATGCACCCCGGGCTGTCATTTCGTCAAAGCCTGTTCCAGCGCATCGACGAACATGGCCGCCACATCAAACCCGCTCTGATCAAAGATCTCCTGGAAGCAGGTCGGGCTGGTGACGTTGATCTCGGTCAGACTGTCACCGATCACATCAAGGCCGATCAGCAAC
>JANXLW010000300.1 GCA_025354965.1 Betaproteobacteria bacterium | reverse complement strand
TTCCATGACAAGCTCCATTCGAAAAGGACTTCAAGTTTACGATTGACCGCCTGAAAAATCAATCAGGCATTGAACTGCAGCGCTGCCAGTCCGGCATACACGCCGCCTTGTGCCACCAACTCGGTATGGGTGCCTTGCTCCACCAGTTGCCCATGGTCCAGCACCACAATCAGATCGGCTTTTTGCACGGTGGCCAGGCGGTGCGCAATCACCAGCGTGGTGCGGCCCTGCATGGCCGATTCGAGTGCGGCCTGTACCATCCGTTCGCTCTCGGCGTCGAGCGCGCTGGTGGCCTCGTCCAGCAACAGCAGGGGCGGGTTTTTCAGCATGGCGCGGGCAATTGCAATGCGTTGGCGCTGACCACCCGACAGACGCACGCCTTTGAAATGCAAGTGGGCTGAATTATCAGGCTGTTCAGTGCTTGTTTGAATGTTGGGCCAAACTTGCCGGGGCAATTTGCCGTGCGCCGGGCCAGCAAAGTGCTTTGGAGGAAATGCGTTTCCAATTTTTGACATCAGTTGCTGAAATTGATATCATGGACTCGCTCAACTGGAGTGACGCCCATGCCTTCCGTAACCATAAGAAAACTCACCGAAGAAACACACCGGGCGCTCAGGCTGCGGGCTGCCCAACACGGGCGCAGCACAGAAGCCGAGATCAGGAGCATTCTTGATAGCGCCACGCGGCCAAAGCTTGCCATCGGTACAGAGCTGGCCAACATCGGCAGAAGCCTTGGTGGTGTGGAGCTTGATATTCGGCGTGATTCAACCCCAGTGGCAGCTGCGGGGTTTGAATGATTATTCTTGATACCAATGTGGTGTCGGAGCCCTTGAAGCCTTTACCCGAACGCAAGGTGCTTGACTGGCTCAATGCGCAGAACCCGGAAACACTTTACTTGACCACAGTGACCCTTGCTGAATTGCTGGCAGGCGTCGAGGTGATGCCAGCCGGTCGGCGGCGCAAGGAGCTTCAACAGGCGTTGTATGCGCAGGTGATGCAACTGTTTGACGGTCGTATTCTGGCTTTCGACCAGCAGGCTGCCCAAGTGTTCGCCCAGATCAACGCCAGCGCGCAGGCGGCGGGCAACCCGATCAGCTTTGCCGACTGTGCGATTGCATCGATCGTATCGACGCGCGGGTTCATGCTTGCGACACGCAATGTGCGTGATTTCAAAGGCACCAACATTGAAATTTTGAACCCCTGGAGTGCCCTTTGACTTTGAAGTAGTACCACGCTTGCCACCATACTGCCGATACAGAAAACATCACATCAGTCGTAACCGGGTGATGCCAAAAAATCAGGCTGAAGCAGCTGCAAAACGCCGGATGCGTGCAATGGTATCGCTCAAGCGGCGGCGTTTGATTGCTTGTAATGCAGTACGCGCGTCCTTCACCCGTCCGGATGCTGCGTCATCCAACCCCTTGCCCGCATCGTCGATGAGCAGCAGGTGGATGCGCTCGCGCTCCAACTGGTGGTAGTAGTCAAGGCGCTGTGCGTCGATGATGGCGAAGTAGCTTTCGCCGTTTTTGGTCACAATTTTTTCCGCGCCGGCCTTGACCTGCTCCGCCAGCGTAGACAGGTTGGCGCGTGCCTGCGAAAAGGGGATTACGTCACTAACTGAAAAAGCCATTGCTGCCGCCGTTCATCCAAAGTGTACAAAATATAGTACATCGTATACGCATTTTTTGGTTACCGCCTGGCGCTAGCCTTGTATTTTGTTGGAAATTCTGCTCACGATGCATGATGTTTGACGCGGTAATGCAATTGCATTACCATGTCAAAAACCACTCTTCTGAAAGATGCTGATATGCCTGCAACGCTGGAAATTGACTCTACTTTGACCGACCGGTACCAAACCACGGTGCCGGAGCCGGTTCGTCGCGCCTTAAGCTTGGGCAAGCGTGACAAGATTCACTACATGATTCAACCCGATGGCGTGGTACTTATGAAACGCAAAGAGCCATTGCCAGACACCGATTCAGTGTTGGAGAGTTTTCTGGGTTTTCTGGCGCGCGACATGGCATTGCACCCGCAGCACATTGAAGCGCTTGACGCCAAACTGGTTCACCGCATTCGCGCTCTGGTTGGCGACATGTCGGTTGATCTTGATGCAGCGTTGCCGGATGACGGCGAATGACACAAACTGCCAGCGCGCCAATGGTCATCAACGGGTGGACCATTTTTGCCCATCCGCTATTTTTGGATCAATTGGAGTTGGCCATAGCGCAGGTCGAAATCTTGCGCCTGAAGGACCCTGAACGCTTTCAACAAAAGAATGTTTCCAAACGGTTGGCAGCCGTCTTCAAGCTCGCGTTTGAAGTGATTCCACAAGACCCCGAAAGGCCCGAGTACCGCCAGGGAAACACCTTGGGGGAGGAACACAAGCATTGGTTCAGAGCAAAATTTTTTCAGCAGTATCGACTGTTTTTTCGCTATCACAAGGACACCAAAATCATCATTTACGCCTGGGTCAACGACGAAGACAGCAAGCGCGCCTACGAAAGTGGCGACGATGCATACCGGACGTTTCGCAAGATGCTGGACAGTGGTCACCCGCCCGATAACTGGAAAGCGTTACTGGAACAAGCGAGGCGTCAGGGCCAGCGTTTGGGAACTGTGTTGCTGAAAAAGTAGTGGCCGCATCTCAGCTCCGGCTCAGGCATTGAACTGCAACGCCGCCAGCCCGGCATAGACGCCGCCGCGTGCCACCAGTTCGGTATGGGTGCCTTGCTCCACCAGTCGGCCGTGGTCCAGCACCACAATCAGGTCGGCTTTTTGCACCGTGGCCAGGCGGTGCGCAATCACCAGCGTGGTGCGGCCCTGCATGGCCGATTCGAGTGCGGCCTGTACCATGCGTTCGCTCTCGGCGTCGAGCGCGCTGGTGGCCTCGTCCAGCAACAGCAGGGGCGGGTTTTTCAGCATGGCGCGGGCAATTGCAATGCGTTGGCGCTGACCACCCGACAGGCGCACGCCGCGTTCGCC
>JANXLW010000292.1 GCA_025354965.1 Betaproteobacteria bacterium | reverse complement strand
GTTGCTGCTGGCGGCGCTGGTCGTGCGCAGTGGCTGGGCCATCTGGAATGCGCTGCGCGGCATCGGCCTGGAAGCCGAACTGCGTCTGTGAAAATCGCCGCCCCAAGCCAACTCCAATGACGCTCGCCATCATCGTACTTGTCTGCGTCATGGTCAGCGGCATGTTGCTGCGCATGCCCATTGGCTTCTCGATGCTGGCTTCGGGTACTGCCTACCTGCTGGTGAAGGGGCAAGACCTCGGACTGGTCGCAGAGCAGGTCTGCAACGGCCTGTACAACAGCTATGTTCTGCTGGCCGTGCCGTTGTTCATTTTTGCTGCCAACATCATGAATGCTGGCACTGTCAGTGAACGCATTTTTGACTTTTGCCGCATTCTCGTCGGACGCATGCGCGGCGGCATGGCGCAGGTCAACGTTCTGGTCAGCGTCATCTTCTCGGGCATGAGCGGCAGCGCCATTGCCGACGCCGCCGGGCCGGGCCTTGTCACCATCCGCCAGATGCTCAAAAGGCCGGAATACTCGCGCGGCTTTGCCGGCGCCGTGGTCGTGGCCAGCGCCACTCTGGGGCCCATCATTCCACCCTCCATTCCGATGGTGATTTACGCGCTGGTCTCGGGCGCCTCGGTCGGCGCCCTGTTTCTGGGCGGTGTCATTCCCGGATTTTTGATGGCAGCGTTGATGATGCTGGTAATACACGTCATCGCCACCCGCCGCAACATGCCGCGCGAAGCAAAGATCCCGATGCTTGAATGGCCGGCCATTTTTTTTCGCGGCGCCCTGCCCTTGTCGATGCCGATCGTGCTGCTGGGCGGTATCTATTCGGGGATCTTCACGCCCACCGAAGCGGCAGCCGTAGCCGCCTTTCACGCCCTGCTTCTGGCCGGCGTGGTGTACCGCGCACTGACTTGGCGAACCTTCTGGGCGGTGGTCATGGAATCGACTCGCGGCAGCGCCGTGGTCACCCTGATTCTGGCTGGCTCCTTCATGCTCAACTATGCCTTCACTGCCGAAGGTGTGCCGCAAGCCATGGCCCTGTGGGTCGACAGCATGCACCTGTCGCAACTCAAGTTTTTACTGCTGGTCAACCTGATGTTTCTGGTGCTGGGCTGCTTCCTTGATGTATCAGTGCTATTGCTGGTGTTTGTGCCGATGCTGCTGCCAGCGACCAAACTTCTGGGCGTGGACCTGGTGCACTTTGGTGTGGTGGTGGTGCTCAACATGATGATCGGGCTAATTCACCCGCCATTTGGCATGCTGCTGTTTGTGATCAAGGCCCTCACCGGCATACCGATCGGCGAAATGATGGTCGAGGGTTGGCCGTTTCTTATCATGCTGCTGCTACTGCTGCTTGCCATGACAGTGTTCCCGCAGATTGTGCTGTGGCTGCCACAAACCATGGGTTATGTGACACATTAACGGCTGCTTGCTGCCATTTGCATGATTTCTATAATCCACTGTTGCCAGCGTTTGAACCTGCCCTTGCACCCTTCAACAACTTCGAGATACAAACCGCCATGGACACCAAGACCTCCCCCCTCGCCCTGCTCAAAGACCCAAGCCTGCTCAAGACCGACTCACTGATCAACGGCCAGTGGATCAAGGGGCCCAGCCGCTTTGACATCCTGGACCCCGCGACCGGGCTCAAGCTGGCCGACGTGGCCAACCTGGGCTCGACGCACGCACAGACCGCCATCGACGCCGCCAACGCGGCCTGGCCGGCCTGGCGCGGCAAGACTGCCAAGGAGCGCAGCATCATCCTGCGCAAATGGTTTGATCTGCTGATGGCCAACCAGGAAGACCTGGGGCGCATCATGACCGCCGAGCAGGGCAAACCTTTCGCCGAAGCCAAGGGTGAAGTGGCCTACGGCGCCAGTTTTGTCGAATGGTTTGCCGAAGAGGCCAAGCGCGTCAATGGCGAGACGCTACCCCAGTTCGACAACAACCGACGCCTGATGGTATTGCGTCAGCCGATCGGCGTCTGTGCCGCCATCACACCGTGGAACTTCCCGCTGGCGATGATCACGCGCAAGGTGGCGCCGGCGCTGGCCGCCGGCTGCACGGTCATCATCAAGCCGGCCGAGCTCACGCCGTTGACCGCGCTGGCAGCGGCCGAGCTGGCGCTGCGCGCCGGCATTCCGGCCGGCGTGCTCAACATGATCAGCGCCGATGCCGACAACTCCATTGCCGTCGGCAAGGTGCTGTGCGCCAGCGACGTGGTGCGCCACATCAGCTTCACCGGCTCCACCGAAGTGGGTCGCATCCTGATGGCGCAGTCGGCCCCGACCGTCAAGAAAATGTCGCTGGAGCTGGGCGGCAATGCGCCCTTTATTGTGTTTGAGGATGCCGACATCGACTCCGCAGTGGAAGGTGCTTTTGCCAGCAAATACCGCAACGCCGGGCAGACTTGTGTCTGCTCGAACCGGCTGTACGTGCAGGCTGGTGTCTACGATGAGTTTGTGCAGAAGTTCGCCGCCAAGGTCAAGACCGCCAAGGTTGGCAATGGGTTCGATGAGGGCGTCAACCAAGGCCCACTGATCGAGGAGGCCGCTTTGCAAAAGGTCGAACGCCATGTGGCCGATGCCGTGGCCAAAGGTGCGCGACTGCTGGTCGGCGGCAAGCGGCTGAAAGGCCAGTTTTTCGAACCCACCGTGGTGGCCGATGCCACCGCCGACATGCTCTGCGCCAAAGAGGAAACCTTCGGCCCGTTCGCGCCGGTGTTCAAGTTCACCACCGAGCAGGAAGCCGTTGATGCGGCCAACCATACCGAGTTCGGCCTGGCCAGCTATTTCTACAGCCGAGACGTCGGGCGCATCTTTCGCGTCAGCGAAGCGCTGGAGTACGGCATGGTCGGCATCAATGTGGGCATTCTCGCCACCGAGCATGTACCCTTTGGCGGCGTCAAGCAGTCAGGCCTGGGGCGCGAGGGTTCGCACCATGGCATCGATGACTATGTCGAGATCAAATACCTGTGCATCGGCGACATCCTGAAGTGAATTTTTAAGCGCCGCTAAACCACCTTGCCGGCACGCAAGGCGGCGATAGCGGCAGCGTCCAGCCCAAATTCCAACAACACCTCTACGGTGTGCTCGCCCAGGGCCGGCGGTGCCCGCCGCAGCACCGGCGGGGTCGCCGTCAGGCGCAGCGGACTGGCCACGCTGGCGATCGATTCAACCGCTGTTTGCGCCAGCGCTTGCGCGGCCACTGGCTGATTGATCACCAAGCCCCGCGCCCTCACCTGGGCATCGTCAAAAGCCTGGCCAATGTCGTTGATGGGGCCGCACGGCACGGCCTTGTCTTCCAGCAGGGCAATCCACTGCGCTGTGGTGCGGGTGCAGGTCAGCGCCTGCATCGCCGGGATCAGCACCTCGCGGTTTTTCACCCGCAGCGTGTTGCTGGCAAAACGCGGGTCGGCCGCCCACTCCGGGTGCTGCACAGCCTCACAAAAACGGGCAAATTGGCCATCGTTGCCAATCGCCAGCAGCATGGCGCCATCCAGCGTCTGAAAGTCCTGGTACGGCGCCAGGCTCGGGTGGCTATTGCCCTGGCGCTGCGGCACCTTTCCGGTGTTCAAAAAACCCGCCGCCTGGTTCGCCAGAATGGCCATGCCGACATCCAGCAAGGCCATGTCGATGTGCTGACCCTCACCGGTGCGGTGCCGCACCTCGATGGCCGCCAGAATGGCGCTGCAGGCGTAGATGCCGGTGAAGATATCGACCAACGCCACGCCGACACGTTGCGGTCCGCCGCCGGCTACGTCATCAGAACGGCCAGTGATGCTCATCATGCCGCTCATGGCCTGGATCATCAGGTCATAACCGGCCCGCTCGGCATAAGGCCCCTGCTGACCAAAACCAG
>JANXLW010000276.1 GCA_025354965.1 Betaproteobacteria bacterium | reverse complement strand
GTTGCTGGTTTCAAAGGTATTGAAGGCTGGCGATTTGGAGCTAAAACCGGGAAAGACACTAGCGCTATACCGCCCAGCCGAAATCGCCTGTTCACGCCTGGTGTTGGCTGGCGTCGGTGATGGATCAGTGAAAGACGTGGGGCAGGCGGTTGCTGCGGGTGTACTGGCGGTCAAAAGCGCCAGGGTCAAAAAACTGGTTATCTGTCTTTCCGCCGGCTCAAATGAGAGAGCGGTCCGCACTGCCGTGCTGGCGGCGGCGGAAAGCAGCTATGTGTTTACTACGACCAAATCAAAGCCAGAGGGTCGGGTGATTGAACGCGTGGTCGTTGGATTACCGGATTCAGTTAAATTCAAATCCGTTTTTGAACGGGCTGTTGCTGCAGTGACAGGTATTGAGTTTGCCAAAGAATGGGCCAACCGACCGGCTAACCACGCCACGCCGACGTTGCTGGCGGGCGCGGCACGCTCACTGGTCAAATTTGCGAATATCAAATGCGAGGTGCTAGGCCCCAAAGAGGTGGCCAAGTTTCCGATGGGATCCTTTATGGCGGTTGCGCAGGGGTCAGAACAGCCCTTGCGATTCATTGTGTTGCGTTACTCTGGCGCACCGAAGTCGCAGGCGCCCACAGTACTGGTGGGCAAGGGAATTACTTTTGACAGTGGCGGCATTTCCATCAAACAGGCTGCCGAGATGGACGAGATGAAATTCGATATGTCAGGTGCGGCCAGCGTCCTGGGCGTGTTCCGGGCATTGGCAGAACTGAAACCTGCCATCAACGTGGTCGGCTTGATTCCCTCTTGTGAAAACCTGCTGAATGGTCGCGCCGTCAAGCCGGGCGATGTGGTTACCAGCATGAGTGGGCAGACCATTGAAATCCTCAACACCGATGCTGAAGGCCGTTTGGTTCTGTGTGATGCTTTAACCTATGCTGAACGGTTCAAACCACGTGCCGTGGTGGACATTGCCACACTCACCGGCGCTTGCATGATTGCCCTGGGTGGCGTGCGAAGCGGTCTATTTTCTCCGAATGAAGAGTTGGCAACCGCCCTGTTGGCGGCCGGCGAATCCTCGTCAGACCTGTGCTGGCGGCTGCCACTGGACGACGATTATGCCGAAGGCTTAAAAACCAATTTTGCCGATGTAGCGAACGTAGCCGGGCGTGCTGGCGGGGCGGTCACCGCGGCCAAATTCCTGCAACGGTTCGCTGGCAAGTTCCCATGGGCACATCTGGACATCGCTGGAACGGCCTGGAAGGGTGGATTGGCTAAGGGGGCGACTGGACGACCGGTGGCCTTGCTGCTGGAATACCTGCTGACAGGCGCAAAATAATACCAGTGGGATTACCAATGACCGAGGTGGCGTTTCATTTCAATGTTCCTGACCGAGTCACCTATGCCTGTCGTTTGCTGCGCAAGGCCGTGGGCAGTGGTGTGAACGTGGTGGTTACAGGAATGCCAGACATCTTGCAGCAACTCGATATCGCTTTGTGGACTCTCTCACCGACTGATTTCGTGCCGCATTGTCAATTTCCCGGCGAGGCTCATGTGGTTGGCGCTTCGCCGGTGATTTTGACATCGACAACAGAACTGGTGCCCCATCATCAAGTGCTGCTCAATCTCGGTCATCTGGTACCCGATGGAGCTTCTGAGTTTGAGCGGGTGATCGAGATTGTTGCGCTGGACGACCTGGATCGACAGTTTGCACGCAAGCGCTGGAAGCGGTATGTCGATGACGGCTACGCCATCGCAAGTCACGATTTGGTTTTGGCTGGTCGTAGCTGAGGCTGTGAATTCTTGACAAGCTGCCTTTTAAGTAAAAAAAGGTATTTACGGACAAGATTGGTGTCTTCCCTATGTTTTTGGCGCATAAATTGCGTTATCGTCTCGGGTGTGGAGCAATTAAATTCACATTTTTCTTAATTTTGGAGTTGTCTATGCAAATGAAATTGAAACTTACCGTTGCTGCAGCGATTGCCGTTGTTGGCGGCATGGCATTGGCCCAAGAGGTCGTCAAGATCGGTCACGTTGCACCCATGTCGGGTAATCAAGCCCACTACGGCAAGGACAACGAAAATGGCGTGCGCATGGCCATCGAAGACCTGAATGCCCAGAACCTCACCATCGGCGGCAAGAAAGTCAAATTTGAGATTGCCGCTGAAGACGACGCCGCTGATCCGAAACAGGGCACTGCCGTCGCACAGAAACTGTGCGATGCAAAGGTCTCTGGTGTGGTGGGTCATCTGAACTCGGGCACCACTATTCCAGCGTCGAAGATTTATAACGATTGCGGCATCCCCCACATCACTGGCGCAGCCACCAACCCCAATCTGACCAAGCCAGGCTACAAGACTACCTATCGAATCATCGCGAACGATAACTCCCTGGGTGCTGGTTTGGCTGTTTACGCAGCCAAGACCATGAAACTCAAAAAAATCGCCGTGATAGATGACCGCACTGCCTACGGCCAAGGCGTGGCAGAAGTGTTCAAGAAAACTGCGTTGGCAGATGGCATCCAGATCGTGGACGATCAGTACACCACTGACAAGGCCACCGATTTCATGGCGATTCTTACTTCCATCAAATCGAAAAATCCTGACGGTGTTTTCTACGGTGGCATGGATGCGCAGGCCGGTGCAATGTTGCGTCAAATGGATCAGTTGGGCATGTCCAAAGTGAAGTTTTTTGGCGGCGACGGCATTTGCACGACTGAACTCATCAAGATTGCATCTGGCGCGAAGACCCTGGACGGTGTCGTATGCGCTGAAGGCGGCGCTTCAATCGCCAAGATGCCTGGTGGCACGGCCTGGAAGGCAAAGTACGATGCCAAGTACCCCGGTCAGTTCCAGATTTACAGCCCCTTCACCTACGACGCTACGTTTGTATTGGTCGACGCCATGAAACGTGCCAACTCGACCGATCCAAAGGTTTACATCCCGAAGCTGGCCGAGACCAACTTCATGGGCGTGACGGCCAACATCGCGTTCGAACCCAATGGCGAATTGAAAAATCCGTCGATGACGTTGTCTACCTACAAGGACGGCAAGAAAGTTTCCTTGAACTAACCGTTCTCTGTAAAAGAAAGGCCACCCTCGAGTGGCTTTTTTTGTCTGGTCAGCCGTTGCAACTGATAGCCACACTTGGCTCGGTTAAACTTGACGGCTACTGGAGCGGTGGATGAGTGGTTTAAGTCACACGCCTGGAAAGCGTGCGAGGGGTAAAACCCTCCGCGGGTTCGAATCCCGCCTGCTCCGCCAGTGAGTCAATAAACATGCGCCCTGCGGGGCGTTTTGTTTTTGTTCCCATCAATAAACCCATCAATTCAGGATGCGGTTGAATCACGAGCCCAAAATAGCGGGGCTGACGTAAATTTTTCGCTTTCTCGTGCGTTTGTTCCGATGTCGTCATGACTATTACAGATTTGATTGATTTAAAGCAAATTCAAACAAAAATGGAATCAACATTCGACCCAGTAATGAGTGGCATTTTTGTCGACGTATGATTTTTACTGCAAAGCCAATTGATGTCAAAAAAACTCAACAACGCAATTGACAGAAGTGCTGCGTCCAAGGAGGCTTTCTTCGACCGGGTCAAGCTTGGCCAGAAGGGTGTTCACCCCTACGGAAACAACGATCCCATTCCAGTACCTGAAGTGATTGAACAGGACACCGAGACGGTCTGGAGTTTGTGGCAGGCTACTGTCGTTCCGTATGAGGATTTTCCAAAGACACAGCCTGCCGAACTAACATTGGAGGAGGTTCCGCAAACGAATTTTGCACGTGGCTCCCGTATTGACCGACGTGCCAATAAAGATAGGCGTGTGAATGCCGATAGACGCTCGAGTTTCAATGGGCGTTCGAGCACTGACAGGCGGTCAAAGTAGTTGTATCTAGTCGCTTAGTTTGCAGTGCTTGTGGTAATACCCTTGTACAGCATGTAGGCCGCCAGCAAGTACAAAATACTGGCAAACACGCGCTTGAGTTGTTTGACTGGCAGCTTGTGTGCAGCCTTGGCACCTAACGGTGCGGTCAGTACACTGCACATGGCAATCACTGCCAATCCGGGAAGCCAGATGTAGCCAAATGAATGTGGTGGCAGGTTTTGCAGACTTTGGCCGCTGATGATGTAGCCGACGACATTGGCCAGTGCAATCGGAAATCCGAGTGCGGCCGATGTGGCAACAGCGTTGTGAATGGCCACGTTGCACCAAGCCATGAAGGGCACGCTGACAAAGCCGCCACCGGCTCCGACCAACCCCGACAGAAAACCGATCACGCCACCGGCACCAATCAGACCGCTGGTTCCTGGCACTTGTCGTGTTGGGGCCGGTTTCTTGTCCAAAAACATTTGGGTTGCAGAAAAGCCTACGAAACCGGCAAAAAACAGGGCCAAGGACGAACCTTTAAGAATGGCAAACACCCCCATACTGGCTACGGCACCACCCAGCACAATGCCTGGCGCCAGTCCCTTCACCAAATCCCAGCGCACGGCGCCACGTCTGTGATGGGCACGGACACTTGAAATTGAAGTGAACAGGATAGTGGCCATGGAGGTGGCAATGGCCATTTTGACGGCGAGATCCGGTCCGACGGCGCGACCCGACAAGATGATGGTGATGAAGGGCACCATCATCATGCCGCCACCAATGCCCAACAGTCCTGCCAGGAAGCCGGTGCTCAAGCCCAGCAGCGCAAGTTCAATGATCAACAGTGGTTCAAGATTCATGGGGAGGGTAGCAAAGAAAAGGTGTCTGCAAGTGCCACCGGACCGGCATCCTGAACCGGGGTTCAGGTGGGCGAGGTCAACTGGACATTGGGTTCATCTAACGCGAGATGATCACGCCTGACCAGCGATGTTCCAAGCCCGGGCTCTAAGAGCATTGGTTCAAGGAAATATAAAGCCCGATGAGCACCGCAGACGTTTGAGATTGTAGGTCGTGATGGACATTGCGTGTCAGAAAATAAGCTGTCAAAGTAATCGACCGTCACTGCCGAGCGCACCATCGAGGCGTTCCAGCAATGAGGCCAGCAACTGGTTGCTGTCTACCGGCGAAGCGTCAGTTGTGGAGGATGACCTGACGCTTTGCTTCAATTCGCCAGTCTGCGCCTCAAGAGGCGCGGTACTCTGGTCCGCCAAATCAAATGCCAGGTTGAGTGCCGCCAGCACAGCAATGCGCTCGCGTGCCCGTACTTTGCCGCCATCGCGGATCTTGCACATGGCAGTATCGACCCGTTCGACCGCTTCCAGCAGGCGGGAATCTCCTCCGTCCGGGCAGCCCAGCAAGTAGCTCTGCCCCATGATTTGTACTTCAAGCTGTTTCATGAAAAGCCTTACTGCTTGCCGATGGCTGCCGCTTCTGGTAAACGTTCCAGTAGTGCATCTACCCGTGCACGCGCAGCGCCGAGTCGGGATTTGAGAGAGTCACGTTCCTGAGTGATGGTGTCAAGCTGCGCGCCAAGCAGGACGTTGGTGCGCTGCAATTCCTCATAGCGCACCAGCAAGCGCTCCACACGTTCGGCAATTTGGTCGATTTGGGACGGGTTCGCCATAGCACCGCATTGTAGGGTTTGCACAGGCAAACGGCTGTAAAATGGGCTCGTTGGTGCTCGCGGTGTGGTTCACACGCCGCAGTTCAACGGGAAGCAGGAGGGATTGCTGTCATTGGCAAACCCAACCTGCGCTGCCCCCGCAACGGTAAGTGGACGAATCCTTTGTGATTCCGCTCCCATCACGGCCACTGAGCGTTTTGAACACGCGCTTGGGAAGGCGATGGAGGTTGTTCCACCAGCCCGGATACCGGCCAACAAGGTGGTTGCACGTTTGCGTGCAGCCGTGACGCCCATGTGCTGTCGGGGACGACGGCGAGGGCTCTGTTAATTTTTCACTTTTCATGAAAAACCTTGTTTCGCGTGCACACCTCTTTGTGTTTGTGCTGCAGCTATCCGCTACATCGTCTGTTTTGGCTCAAACTGCTTCGAAGCCATTTCAACTTGACGAAACGGTAGTTACAGCGAATCGCTCCGAGCAATTGCTGACTGATGCGTTGCCGCATACCACCGTCATTGGACGTGACGTGATCGAACGATCGCAGGCAGTTGATTTGCCGACCCTGTTGTCAAGTGAAGCTGGTTTCCAGTTCACACAGAACGGTGGCCGCGGGATGTCGGCTACGTTGTTCCTGCGTGGCAGTGCTTCGTTACAGGTGCTGGTGCTGATTGACGGGGTGCCGCTGACCAAGCAGGACAGCACTGGTAGCGTCAGCCTGGAGCACATCATGCTCGACCAGGTCGAACGTGTGGAGATCGTGCGGGGTAATGTATCGGCTATTTACGGTAGCGGTGCTGTTGGCGGTGTGATCCAGGTGTTCATGCGAAAAGGTCAGGGCAAACCGAAGACTTTCGCACAACTCGAAGTCGGTTCTGTTGGCAGCTCGCACGCCTCGGCGGGCGTCAGTGGACAAGTTGGCGAGACGAACTATTTTGTCGGTGTTGCTCGTCTCCGGACGACCGGTTTTTCGGCCATGAACACAAGCCAGTATCCCAATGAAAACCCCGACGCTGACGGCTACAGCAACACCAACTACAACCTTGGCCTTTCTCAAGTGCTGGTACCGGGCCATAGCCTGGGCTTGCGCGCCGCGGGCAGTGATGGAGAATTCGATACCGATGGCGGTGGCTTTGGAACGCCTACTGCTGTCTACAAAGGCGCCAGCAAGCTGAGTACATGGTCGCTATACAGCCACAACCAGATGACGCGCGACTGGCTCAGTAAACTAACTTTCAGCCAGCATCGCGAACGCTCTATCTATGATGCCAAGCTGACTGCGTTTCCGTATGACAGCGAGGCCGTGACACGCAGTCGCGCGCTGAACTGGACCCACAGCGTGGTGCTGGGTCCCTGGCTGCTGACGGCCGGTGCGGAGTCGCAGCACCAGTTTATTGATGCCACGGATAGTTCGTTAACGCAGCTCAATCGGGAGCGGGGCGTGTCGGCTCTGTTTGCAGGTTTGTCTGGCATTTTAGGGGCGCATTCGATGCAGTTCAATCTGCGGCGCGACAACGCAGATGGACTGCCGGGTGAAACCACAGGCTACGCGGGCTATGGTTTCCAGCTGGTACCGGCGTGGAAACTGATCGCCAGCATATCGTCGGCGTTCAACCTGCCGCCGCTGGGATATTTGTACGACCCGTTTTCAGGCAACCCAACACTAAGGCCCGAAACCGCCCATTCGACCGAGTTGGGCCTGCAGTGGGCACAGGACAAACAGGTGGTGCGCGCCACCATCTTCAACACCCGCACTACAAACCTGATGCAGTACGACTTTGCCACCTGGACGTTCAACAACGTGACCGACGCAACAAACAGAGGACTCGAGCTGAGTTACAGCGGCAAGCTATCCAGTGCCGACCTGCGTGCCAGCCTGACGCTGCAAGACCCGCTGGACGAGAGCACCGGGATGCACCTGATTCGCCGCGCCCGAGACATGGGCTCGTTCGGTGCTTCCGTGCCGTTGGGTCAGTGGACCGTTGGTGCTGACCTGCGCTATACCGGTACGCGCCCCGACCTTGTGACGGTGCCGTCCTTGCCAGCATATTGCGTGATCAACATGACAGCGCGCTTTGCCTTGGCGCCAGAGTTGGCTTTGACCGCACACATTGACAACCTGCTTGATCGCCAGTACCAAACGGCCTATGGTTATAACCAGCCGGGTCGCGCGGCCTATGTGGGCATTGTGTGGGCACAGAAGTAGACTGACTTTTATGACTGCTACCCGCACTATTGGCGTTGTCCTGATCACCCTTGTCTTGGCTGGCACGGCGGTGCAGGCACTGCCGGTGACTGATGACCGGGGCATCACTGTTGCGCTGGAGCGCCCACCGCATCGGATTGTCAGCCTGCTGCCTTCATTGACCGAGACAGTCTGCGCGCTGGGGCAGTGCCAGCGGCTGGTCGGCGTGGACCGCTATTCCAACTATCCACCCAGCGTGCGTGCCTTGCCGCAGGTTGGTGGTGGGCTGGATCCAAATATCGAAGCCATCGTTGCCTTGCGCCCCGACGTGGTGCTGATGGCCACCTCAACCCCCGTCGGCGAGCGCTTGCAGTCCCTGGGAATCAAGGTGCTGGCGCTGGAACCCAAGAGTCACACCGATGTGCACCGTGTGCTGGAAACAATCGGGCAATTACTGGGCGTGCCCGGTGCCCAGCGCGTCTGGCGTGAAATTGATGCCGGGGTGTCGGCGTCTGCTCAATCCTTGCCAGCCAGCGCCAAAGGAACAAGTGTCTACTTTGAAGTCAACAGTGCCCCCTTTGCCGCCGGTGAGACTTCTTTCATTGGTGAAACCCTGACTCGGCTGGGCGTCAAAAATATAGTCTCTGCTAAGCTCGGACCCTTCCCCAAACTCAATCCGGAATACGTGGTTCGCGCCAATCCAGATGTGATCATGGTCGGTGATCGCAACTACTCAGGATTCGAGGGGCGCCCGGGTTGGTCAAACATCCGCGCTATCCGCGAGCGTCGGATATGCATCTTTACGCCAGAGCAGTCTGACGTTTTGGTACGTCCCGGCCCCCGTATGGCGGATGGCGCTCGCATCATGGCGCAATGCCTGCTGGACAAGGCGCCATGACCGCCCTTCACCGCCTGCAGCGTGTCGCCCTTTTGCTGGCCTCAGGTCTGTTGTTGGTCGGCGTGGGCCTGGTGCTAGTGGGTGCCAGCGTTGGCAGCACCGGCTTTGAGAGCGTTCTCAAGGCATGGAGTGATCCGCTGGCATTGCAAATCGTCTGGGACATCCGGCTGCCGCGCACCTTGGGTGCTTGGGCGGCCGGTGCCTTGCTGGGCCTGGCCGGTGCCGTGGCGCAAGGGCTATTTCGAAATCCGCTGGCTGATCCGTATTTGCTTGGAAGCGCTTCAGGGGCAGCTCTGGGCGTGGCACTCGCACTGGTGTTTTTTGGCGTGTCACCATTCGCGTCACAGTGGCTGGTGCGCCTTGGTTTGACCGGCGCTGCATTTGCCGGTGCGGTCGGCGCGGTGCTGCTCACACTGTTGCTGGCTCAAGGCGTGCAGCACACACTACGCCTGCTGCTGGCAGGCGTCATCGTGGGTGTGGTGCTGGGTGCCATGAGCTCACTCACCATGTTGATGGTGCCCGAAGTGATGCAGGCAATGCAGGCCTTCATGCTGGGCAGTACCGGCTTTGTCGGTTGGACCGCGTGTGCCGTGATGGCGGCAGTGTGGCTGGTTTGCATGACTGTGGCCGGAATGCTGAGCCACGTGCTTGACGGCCTATCGCTGGGTGAAGCCACTGCCGCCAGCCTCGGCTTGCCTTTGCCGCGAATGCGCGCTGTTTTGGTGGGGGTGTTGGCATTGGCCACTGGGACGGCAGTGGCTCAAACCGGCATGATTGCATTTGTCGGTCTTGCTTCCCCCCACCTGGTGCGCTCGATCATCAAGACCACCCATGGCAACCTGATTTTGCTCTCCAGCCTGATGGGCGGTGTGCTGCTGATGGCCGCGGACATGCTGGC
>JANXLW010000248.1 GCA_025354965.1 Betaproteobacteria bacterium | reverse complement strand
CGCATATGGTACAGGCTATCTCGCGCCACCCCGGTCAAAGCGACTCGGTAGAAGCACGCGCCGACCCGTTAAAATACGCCAAAGAGGTCAAGATCATGCACATTTTTTACCGCCCCAAGTACCAATCAGACGCAACCCTGTTCCTCAACGAACTGAAGGCCAAAGATCCTGAACTGGAGGCGAAGCAGCGACAAGGTCGTGCCCTGCTGTGGAACAAGACTGTGGACCGCAAGGCATGGGCCGACTACCGTGCAGCTGAGGTGGACCAGAAGCCCTACGTCTACCAGACCGATCCCACATAAGCCCTTGGCAACGCTTGCCCTGAATGGGCTTGCCAATGACACAGAGCCGGATCTGGCGGGCATGCCAGACGTGGTGGATCATGTCGCGGTGGCCCGGCTTTACGGCGAACCCCTGTTCGCCATGCCACAGGATTTGTACATCCCGCCGGATGCGCTGGAAGTTTTTCTGGAAGCATTTGAAGGTCCCCTGGATCTGCTGCTGTACCTGATCCGCAAGCAAAATTTCAATATTCTGGACATTCCCATGGCGGGCGTGACCCGCCAATACCTGGTCTACGTCGAAGAGATTCGCGGTCGCAACCTGGAACTGGCCGCCGAATACTTGTTGATGGCGGCGATGCTGATTGAAATCAAATCGCGCATGCTGCTACCTCCCAAGAGAGTAGCTGTCGGGCAAGAGGCAGAAGACCCGCGCGCCGAACTGGTGCGCCGCTTGCTGGAATACGAACGAATGAAACTGGCGGCCGCCAGGCTCAACGCCGTGCCCCAGTTTGGCCGCGACTTTCTCAAGGCACAAGTCTTGATAGAGCAGTCACTGCAACCACGTTTCCCGGAAGTGAACGTCGTTGATTTGCAGGAAGCGTGGCACGACATACTCAAGCGTGCCAAACTGGTACAACACCACAGGATCACACGCGCCGAGCTTTCAGTTCGGGAACACATGGGCATGATTCTCAAAAGACTTCAGGGGCGAAGATTTGTTGTATTCGAAGAATTATTTGACCCGGCAAAAGGTACGCCGGTGCTGGTCGTCACCTTCATCGCGCTGCTCGAACTGGCGAAAGAAACTCTGATTGAAATCACGCAGGCCGAAGTGTTTGCCCCGCTTTACGTTCGGCTCGCCTATTGCCCTGCTTGAACCCGCCTGCCATCTCAAGCCAATTCCGCCGTCGGCTCCCGCCCCATCAGCAGTGCCACGGCCTCGGCGGGTCTGATGCGCCCATCCAGCAGCGCCACCACGGCTTGGGCAATCGGCATCTCGACGCCAAGAGAATCGGCGCGCTGCACGACGGTTCGGGCTGAGTAAACGCCTTCCGCCACATGACCCAGCGCCGCCACTGCTTGTTGCAGGGTTTGGCCTGCGGCCAACGCCAGGCCGACTTGACGGTTGCGTGACAAATCGCCGGTCGCAGTCAGCACCAGATCACCCAGACCACTTAAACCCATGAAGGTTTCCGCCCTGGCACCCAGCGCCAGCCCCAGGCGCATCATCTCGGCCAGGCCGCGCGTGATGAGCGCGGCGCGGGCATTGAGTCCCAGATTCAAGCCATCACACAAGCCGGTGGCGATGGCCAGCACGTTTTTAACTGCACCGCCTACTTCGACGCCAGCGATGTCGTCATTGGCATAGACCCTCAATGTCGGACTGTGAAAAGCCGTCACCAGCGCGCTGCGCACTGTGCTGTGAACGCTGGCTGCCACCAAGGCGGTCGGCTGGCCGCGCGCCACCTCGAGTGCAAAACTGGGGCCGCTGAGGACACCGCCCAGCATTGCAGGCGCTACTTCTGCCTGTACTTCGTGAGCCAACAGCCCGATTAGCCCTCCTGCAGCGGCTTCAAAGCCCTTGCACAACCAGGCTACCGGCACCTGGCAGTCCGCCAGGCAAGCCAGCATGTCGCGCAGGCCAGCCATCGGCGTGGCAATAATCACCAGGTCTGCTCCGCTAACGAGCTTGCCGAGAAGTTCGGCGTTGACCGAACTGAAAACCAGTGCGGAGGGCAACGCAACACCCGGCAGGTAGCGCGCGTTTTCACTTTGCGCCTGCAGAATGCAAGCCTGCCCGGCATCGCGCGCCCACAAGGTCACCGAGTGCTGTGCAAGCCGCTTGCCCAGCGCACTGACAGCCAGCGCTGTGCCCCAGGCACCGGCGCCCAGAACCACTATTTTCATAGCCTGTATGCCCTCGCTTTCCTGGCCACAGGGCTGGCTGCCAGGCAACTTTTACTGGGTTACAGCGGCGGGTGCCGCCTGTGCAGCCGCCGCTTGCTGTTGCTGTTGTTGCTCGAACATTGCCTGGAAGTTGATTTCCGACAGATGCACGGGCGGAAAGCCGCCGCGTTGAATCAGGTCGGCCACATTGCCGCGCAGGTAGGGGTAAACAATCTGCGGACAAGCGATGCCCATGACCTGGCCCATCTGCTCCGGCGGCAAATTGCGAATCTCGAAAATACCGGCTTGCGTGGCTTCCAGCAGGAAAACGGTCTTGTCCTTGATCTTGGTCTGCACAGTTGCGGTGATGGTCACCTCAAAAATGCTCTCGCCCACCGGGCTGGCGCTAACGCCCAACTGGATATCCACGGTGGGTGACTCCTGCTCCAGCAAAATGGCTGGTGAGTTAGGTTGTTCCAGTGACACGCCCTTGAGATATACGCGCTGAATCTGGAAAACGGGGTCTTGTTGGTCGGCCATGGAATTACTTTCTAGTCAAAAAAAAGCGCTGGAACAATCCGAGCGAAATTGGAAAACGTTGGAGATTATGTCAGGCGGCGTTCAGCAGGGGCAGCAGAGCGCCTTGCGCGTCCAGCGCCATCAGGTCGTCGCAACCACCGACATGCGTCTGGCCAATGAAAATTTGCGGCACGGTGCGCCGTCCGGTTAGCTCCATCATCTTCAGACGTTGGTCGCTATCGGAATCTATCCGTATCTCTTCCAGCTGAAGCACTCCTTTTGCCTTCAGTAGCTGCTTGGCGCGAACGCAGTAAGGACAAATTGCGGTGGTGTAAATTTTGACGGCTTGCATCGGTTACCCCTTTTCAACCGGCAGACTGACAGCTTTCCAGGCCGTCAGGCCGCCAGCCAGTGACTGGGCCTGCTCATAGCCCAGCTTTTTGGCTATCGCCACGGCGCGATTTGAGCGGGCGCCCGACTGGCAAACCAGTATCACCGGCAGCGCTTTGTTCTTCACCACCGTGGTCAATCTTTCTTCAAGTTGGTTCAATGGAATGTTTTTGGCGCCGCCCACATGACCGGCGACAAACTCATTGGCTTCGCAAACGTCGATCACCACCGCTTTCTCGCGGTTGATAAGTTGCACCGCGCCTTGCGCTGTCAAAGAGCCACCCGTGGCGCCCTTCAATACCGGCCAAAATAGCAGGCTGGCCGAGGCCAGCGCAACGGACAGCAGCATCCAGTTATCGATAATAAATTTCACTTTTTTCCTTGGTTAAATTCCTGCGACCTTGCGGGATTGGCTGCAGCTATGGACAGCGAAGCAGTTCTCGGTCCAAATGATTGAATTGACGGTTCATTTTAGAATGAGCGCCTTACCCCCATCGTCTGCCTTTGCTTTGCCCTGGATTTACCCGTCAAAAACACCATGTACAAACTTATTCTCGTGCGCCACGGCGAATCCACCTGGAACCTCGATAACCGCTTTACTGGCTGGACTGACGTGGATTTGACGCCCACCGGGATTGAACAAGCAAAAAATGCAGGACGCCTGCTCAAGGCCGAAGGCTACGAATTTGACGTGGCTTACACCAGTGTCCTCAAGCGCGCCACCCGGACCCTGTGGCACATGCTCGACGAGATGGACCGCACCTGGCTGCCGGTGGTCCATAGCTGGCGCCTTAACGAGCGCCACTATGGCGCCTTGCAAGGGCTCAACAAAGCTGACATGGCCAGGCAGTATGGTGACGCGCAGGTGCTCATTTGGCGGCGCAGCTACGACACGCCACCCCCGGCGCTGGAAGCGACAGACCCTCGATCTGAACGAGGTGATCTGCGTTACGCCAAACTGCAGCCCGATCAGATTCCGTTGACCGAATGCCTGAAAGACACCGTGGCACGCGTGATGCCGTTCTGGACCGAAGCTCTGGCGCCTGCCATCAAAGCCGGTAAGCGCCTGGTTGTTGCAGCACACGGCAACTCGATCCGGGCGCTGGTGAAGTATCTGGACAAAATTTCTGACGCCGATATCGTTGGCTTGAACATTCCCAACGGCATCCCGCTGGTGTACGAACTGGACGACCAGCTACAGCCGATCCGCCACTACTACCTGGGCGACGCCGAGGCCGCGGCAAAAGCCGCCGCAGCCGTGGCTTCTCAGGGTAAAGCTTGAGTAAATGCGCAACCCGCTCGACGAAAAAACCTCCAACCGTGTATATTGGGCGAGGTTGAACAGAAACAAACATTTATGGGTCACAAATTGAAAATTGCAGGCTGGATTTCGCTCGGTGTTGTCGCCGGTGCCTTGACCACTATGTCGCTCCAAACGGTGGCACGCGGCACCCTGGCACCGTTGCCGCTGGAAGAGTTGCAGCAATTGGCTGCCGTCTTCGGCATGGTCAAGAGCAATTATGTCGAACCCGTCAACGATAAAAAGCTCATTACCGATGCCATTGTCGGCATGGTGTCAAGTCTAGACCCGCATTCGCAATACCTCGATAAAAAGGCATTGAAGGAATTCAACGAGGGCACCACTGGCAAGTTTGTTGGCGTGGGCATCGAAATTGCCCAGGAAGATGGCGTGATCAAGGTCGTGTCACCGATCGAAGGCTCACCGGCGTTTCGGGCCGGCATCAAACCCAACGACTTAATCGTCAAGATCGACGACACCCCGGTCAAGGGTTTGACGCTCAATGAAGGCGTCAAGCGCATGCGCGGCGAGCCCAACACCAAGGTCCTGCTGAGTATTTTTCGCAAGGCCGAGAGTCGTACTTTCCCGGTGCTGATCACGCGCGAGGAAATCCGCACCCAATCCGTGCGCAGCAAGATCATTGAGCCGGGCTATGCCTGGATCCGCCTGAGCCAGTTCCAGGAACGCACGGTGGAAGACTTTGCCCGCAAGACCGAAGAAATCTACAAGCTGGAGCCCCAACTCAAGGGTCTGGTGCTGGACCTGCGCAACGATCCGGGTGGTTATCTGGACGCAGCAGTGGCCATCTCGGCGGCATTTTTGCCAGAGAATGTCACCGTCGTCTCTGCCAATGGCCAATTGGCGGAAAGCAAATTCATCTACAAGGCGGCACCTGAGTTTTACCAGCGACGTGGCGGCTCGGACCCGCTGAAACATCTGCAGGAAGTGACCAAAGGAGCGCTGAAAACCGTGCCACTGGTGGTGCTGGTCAACGAGGGTTCGGCCTCGGCCAGCGAAATCGTGGCCGGTGCACTGCAAGACCACAAGCGCGCCACGCTGCTGGGCAATCAGACTTTCGGCAAAGGCTCCGTACAGACGGCAGTCTGTCTTGATCCCTCCTTTCGCATGGACAACTGCCCCACCGCCGGCCTCAAGCTCACCACCAGCCGCTACTACACGCCCAGCGGCAAATCGATTCAAGCCAAAGGCATCGTGCCCGAAGTCATGGTCGACGAAACCGAAGAAGGCAATCTTTTTGCGGCACTGCGCACCCGCGAAGCCGATCTGGAAAAACACCTGACCAGCGGTCAGGGCGAAGAAAAGAAAGACGACGCGCATGAAAAGGCACGGGATGAGGCGCGTAAAAAACTGGAGGAAGAGCTCAAGAAGCCGCTGGCCGAGCGCAAGATTCCAGAGTATGGGTCAGAGAAAGATTTCCAGTTGATCCAGGCCCTCAACCAGCTCAAGGGGCGTCCCGTGATGATCAGCAAGACCCAGGTTGAACGTCAAGAAGAAAAGAAAGAAGAATAACGACGCATGACCGACGACCAGCTCCTGCGCTACTCGCGCCATATCCTGCTCAACGAAATCGGGATTGAAGGTCAGGAGCAAATTCTGTCCAGTCATGCTCTGATTGTGGGTGCCGGTGGACTGGGCTCACCGGTCGCACTCTACCTGGGATCGGCAGGTGTCGGACGCATCACCGTGGTCGATGACGACGTGGTCGATATGACCAATTTGCAGCGACAAATTGCCCACACCATGGCGCGCGTTGGCCAACCCAAGGCGCTGTCAGCCCAACTGGCCATTGGCGCCATCAACCCCGAGGTGCAGGTGACGCCGATTGTGGCGCGCGCCGATGCTGCGCTGCTGGACCAGCTGGTGGCACAAGCCGATGTGGTGCTGGACTGTTGCGACAACTTTGCCACCCGCCACGCCATCAACGGTGCCTGCGTAAAACATCGCAACCCGCTGGTGTCTGGCGCCGCCATCCGCTTTGATGGACAGATCAGTGTCTACGACCCGCGCGACAACAATTCGCCCTGCTACGCCTGTGTATTTCCGCCCGACACCACGTTTGAAGAAACGCGCTGCGCCACCATGGGCGTTTTTGCGCCGCTGGTAGGCCTGATCGGCTCCATGCAGGCGGCCGAAGCGCTCAAGCTGCTCAGCACAGCAGGCCGCCCGTTGACCGGGCGGTTGCTGATGGTCGATGGTCGTTCCATGGAATTCACTGAGGTGCGTATCGCCCGTCAAGCCGGCTGTCAGGTTTGCCGCACAGCGCACTGAGGCGGCAGGTTCAACGCTTGGCGACATGGCACGAGCCGTGTCGTTTTCGAAAGTCCCACGGCGCCTCGGCAGCGCCAAAGGCAAACAAGCCCAGGTGCGACTGTCGCGCCATCGATTCTTCGGCCGCATAACTTTCTGACTTGCGACGCCTGGAGTAAGACCAGGCCTGACCAGAGCGCACCATCTGCGCACCCAGATCATTGCCATTGAGCCAGATGCGCGCCAGGCCTCTGCCGTAGCGGTCATAGTGCGCCACAGCCACGGTCACACGCTGATGCAGTGCACGCTGCACCAGCACATCACGCGAAGCCTTGCCACCGCTCTGGCAAATCTCCGGTGCATCGATGCCTTCAATGCGCAGCTTGCGGGCCGGGCCGCCCCTATCCGGCAGCACCCACAACGTGTCGCCATCGGTGACGTAGGTGACCTGTCCAACCCATGTTTCCCGCGCATGAGCGCTGGTGGCCAGCAAGGCAATCAGCAACAACAGGCATCTGAAAATCATGCCCAGAGCATACCTTTCATCCACATATATGCGCCTGCCACCGAAACCATTTGCGATCCGCCTCCTCCAAAAAGCCATCGACAGCCACTGGTTATGGGTCGGTAATGTTGCATTGAATTCAAAGCTTGCGGCAGTCAGTCTGTGTCGACAAAAACGCGCGCCTTGCGCGGCGTCAACAACAGTGTTTCGCCTTCGCGCGGGTCGAGTTCGCGAAACTCCTGCGCATTCAGATGCGCTTCGACCCCGAAGGTCTGGTTCGTCGAGCTCGAGGGAGTGCCCGTCGTCGATGGCGGCGTCGAGGCGACCGTTCGGGCCGAGCACAAAGGCTTCCGCGAAGCGGCGGCGCGCGGCGGCATCTCGCTGCAGGAGCGCCACGCCTTCACGACGCTATTCAATGGTTTCTCGGTGGCAGTGAAGCCCTCAGAACTTGGCAAGCTGCGCCGGATGGCGGGCGTGAAGTCGCTGACGCCGGTCGTCTCCATCCCCATGCCGCAGGTCCAGGTCTCCAGCCCCGAGCTCTTCACGGCGCTGGCCATGACCGGCGCCGACGTGGCGCAGAGCCTGCTCGGCATCACCGGGCGCGGCATCCGCGTGGGCGTCATCGACACCGGCATCGACTATGACAACGCCGACCTCGGCGGCAGCGGCGTCGCCGCCAGCAACAGCCATGCCTTCCCCAACAAGCGGGTGGTGACCGGCTGGGACTTCGTGGGCGACGCCTACAACGCCGACTACTCCTCCCCCGCCTTCAACCCGACCATGACCCCCGACGCCTTCCCCGACGACTGCGCCGGGCACGGCACCCACGTGGCCGGCATCATCGGCGCCAAGGGCGTGGTCACCGGCGTCGCCCCAGACGTCACGTTCGGCGCCTACCGCGTCTTCGGTTGCGTCGGCTCCACCTCGGCCGACGCCAAAGATGTACGCGCCTTCCTGCTCGCCAGCGCCGAGCCGCGGCTCTGGTCGCTGGCCCCGCAGATCGGCATCCTTGACGGCGTGGCTCGCCAGGGGGCCGGCCTGCTCCAGATCGACCAGGCCATCACCACCCCGGTCACCATCGAGCCGGCCAAGCTGGCTCTCGGCGAAACCCGGGGCAAGCCCTTCAGCAGGCAAGTCAAGGTGACCAACATCGGCCCGACGACGCTCATCTACGATCTCTCCTACGAGAACACCCTCTCGGTGGCTGGGACCTTCGTGCCGGCCTTCTGGGGCTCGGATGCCACCGTCACCTTCAGCACGCCGAGCATCACGCTCCGCGTCGGCGGCGAGGCCGAGTTCAAGGTCACCATCACCGCCCCGACCGACCCGGACAAGGGGTTGTACGGCGGCTACATCGTCTTCACGCCGCGCGGCGGTGGTGACGTGAAGCGGGTGCCGTACGCCGGCTTCGTGGGCGACTACCAGTCGATCCAGGTAATGACGCCGACCGTCAACGGCTTCCCCTGGCTGGCTGGGCTCTACGCGGGGCAGTATTACGGCCCGATCACCGGCCCAGCTGACTGGTCCTATACGATGGTCGGTGAGGACATTCCGTTCTTCCTCGTCCACCTCGACCACCCGTCTCGCCTTTTCAACATCGACATCTACGATGAGGTCGGCAGCTGGTCGGCCAGGCATCCACCGACGAGTACCTGTCGCGCAACTCCTCGGCCACCGGCTTCTTTAGCTGGGCCTGGGACGGGGTGGTCATGAAGGGGAACAACACCATCACCGTCCCGAATGGAAACTACACCGCCCGCATCTCGGTCCTGAAGGCGCTCGGCAACGCCTTCGATCCCACCCACTGGGAGGCCTGGACCTCGCCGGTGATCGCCGTCCAGCGGTAGTCACCCGCCACTGAAGCTAGCCCGGGAGGGGTTGGCCGCGAGGTCAGCCCCGCTACTTTTTGGCGCAAGTGAGTGCTGCTGGCACGGCTTTGGGAAGCTGGCTCATATAGGGATTCACCTGTGGTTTGAACGGATACCGGATAACCATGCCAACCGCATGAAGGCCAGTATGGCCCCTTGGGTCAGCCACCGATCAGGGGGCAAGCCCTCACCTTGACACGCGGATGGACCGGGTCCACCCTGAAATGCCTGCCAACCAAATCGGCTTCGGGCACGGCCCACCGTGGCGAGAACAAACTGGGCCGGGTCGCCAACCACAGCGATCACAAATGCGTTCACTTCTGTGACTGCCTGGATGCTGGTTGTTTGAATCATTAACTCAGCAACCGGTCGGGCCAACTGAGATTCAAAATTTCCCACTGTCTGTCTTCAGCAGACACCAAGCGGTCTTGCAAAATGACTTTCAGACCTGGGGCCAAGGCACGTCAGGGCTCAAGGATATTGAGGCATTGCAAGCCAACACGGCTGATTGACGATGACGCTGTCGCGGATGGTGCAGCGTGGACTTGGGGTTTTGCCAAGTCAAGGAGGAGGAGTGGGCGCAGCCCGCTCCGGGGGACATGAGCGGAACTATCTGCGGCAGTGTCATCGGCCCACACAAAGCACCCCGCATGAATGACCGCAAGCGCCACCCTGCCGCCCTTCAAGCCGAAATTCCTAAGGCAGCGATGGGCAAGCAAATGGTATTCGTGACAGACCGGTCTGACCACCGCATCATTGGCTGCCAAACCCGCCGCCCCCCGGCGTGCAGATCTCGAACACATCACCGGCCTGCATCTCGGCCTGACCAATGTGGCCCAACGTTTCGATTCGCCCGTCGGCACGCAGCACGCGGTTGACGCCAACCTGACCCGGCTGCCCCCCGGCCATGCCAAAGGCACCGTGCAGGCGCCCATTGGACAGGATGCTGGCCGCCATGGGCTCCAGGAACCTGACGCGCCGCACACCGCCGTTGCCGCCGTGCCATTGACCCGTCCCCCCTGAGCCCTGACGGATTTCATAACTTTCCAGCCGCACCGGAAAACGAAACTCGAAGACCTCCGGGTCCGTCAGGCGTGAATTGGTCATGTGCGTTTGCACGACGGCGGTGCCGTTGAAACCTTCGCCGGCACCGGAACCGCCCGAGATGGTCTCGTAATACTGGTAGCGCGCATTGCCAAAGGTGAAGTTGTTCATGGTGCACTGGCTGGCCGCCATCACCCCCAGGGCGCCAAACAAGGCATTGGTGATGCAGCTCGAGGTCTCCACGTTGCCTGCCACCACCGAGGCCGGTGGATTGGGGTTCAGCATGGAGCCTTCAGGAATGATGACGGACAACGGTTTGAGGCACCCCGCATTGAGCGGAATGTCATCATCGACCAGGGTGCGAAACACATACAAAACGGCCGCCATGCAGACGGCGGTTGGCGCATTGAAATTGTTGCTCTGCTGCTCTGAGGTACCGGTGAAGTCGATCACCGCGCTGCGCTGCGCTGCATTGACGCGAATCGCCACCTGAATCTTTGCGCCATTGTCCAGCGGCAATGCGAACTCACCGTCTTTCAGACGCGTGATGACCCGGCGCACCGATTCTTCGGCGTTGTCCTGCACGTGACGCATATAGGCCTGGACCATGTCCAGACCAAAGTCTTCCACCATTTTGCGCAACTCCTGAACGCCTTTCTCGTTGGCGGCAATCTGCGCCTTCAGATCCGCCATGTTTTGCTGTGGATTGCGACTCGGGTATTCGCCGCTCTTGAGCAGCGCGATCATCTGGGCCTCGCGCAGCACGCCACGGTCCACCAGTTTCACGTTGTTGATCTGTACGCCCTCTTCTTCGATGCGTGTGGAAAACGGCGGCATCGAGCCCGGCGTGATACCACCAATGTCGGCGTGATGCCCGCGTGAGCCGACGTAGAACATGGCCCCCACGCTTGCCACTTCGCGTACTGCGCTGCCCCCCGAGGGGGCGCTCAGGGTCTGCGCATCCAGGTACACCGGCGTGATGACCGTGATATCGGGCAAATGCGTGCCACCGTGGTAAGGGTCATTCAGCACATACACATCACCCGGGCACATGCTGGCGGCATTCTCACGCACCACGGTCTTGATGCTCTCGCCCATGGAGCCCAGGTGCACCGGCATATGCGGTGCGTTGGCAATCAGGTTGCCAACCGAATCAAACAAGGCGCAGCTGAAGTCCAGCCGTTCCTTGATGTTGACCGAGTAAGCGGTGTTTTGCAGTTGCAGGCCCATCTGCTCGGCGATGTTCATGAACAGGTTGTTGAAGACCTCCAGCAGCACCGGGTCGACTGTGGTACCGGCCGCAAACTTGACAGCACGCTGCGCCCGTCTGACCAACGTCAGATGATCAAATTCGGTCAGCGTTGCCTCCCAGCCTGGTTCCACCACGGTGGTGGCATTCTTCTCGGCGATGATGGCCGGTCCCGCGATGATGTCGCCTGCTTGCAGGTCGTCGCGCACAACCAGCGCCGCATCCAGCCACTGGCCAGCGCAGTACATCCTCACGGTTTCACGCACGGCACCACAGGTCTGCAAGTCGCGCGGCGCATGCAGCGTGTGGCGTAGTTCAGTCGGGGCGTCGCCGGCAATCACCGCTTCCACTGACACGGCCTCCACAATCAAGCCCTTGCCCGGCATCAGGAAAGCAAAACGCTGCCGGTAGGCGGCTTCAAAATCCGCCTCCATGCGCACCACGATGTCCTGCGGGGGCGACGAACTGCTGTTCGGATACTCAATCACCAAGGCCGCATCCGTACCCTCGTAGCGCAGATGCACGCGCCGGTGTGTCGTGACGCCTCCCTGGCTGACCTGCTGGCGCATCAACTCGTCCTGGGCCGTCGCCGCCAATGCACTCAGTTGGGCAGTGATCCTGGAAATGGCATCGACATTAAGTTTGAGCTCCACCGCCTGCTCGCGAATCACGCTTTGGTCGGCCAACCCCATGCCATAGGCCGACAGAACACCAGCCAGTGGGTGCACCAGCACATGCGTCATGCCCAGCGCATCGGCCACCAGACAGGCATGCTGCCCACCGGCACCGCCAAAACAATGCAAGGTGTAGCGCGTCACGTCATAGCCGCGCGCCACCGAGATTTTCTTGATGGCGTTGGCCATTTGCTGCACGGCGATGTTGATAAAACCCTCTGCTACGTCCTCCGCCGCGCGACCGGACTGCGCCGCCAGTGCGCCAAATTTTTCACGCACCACCGCGTCATCCAGCGCCTCATGCCCGCCAGCGCCAAAAACCTTCGGAAAGTAGCGGGGCTGGATTTTGCCCAGCATCACATTCGCATCGGTCACCGCCAATGGGCCACCCCGGCGATAACTGGCCGGACCCGGATTGGCTCCCGCACTCTGCGGCCCGACTCGAAAACGCGAACCATCAAACACCAGAATCGAGCCACCACCAGCCGCCACAGTGTGGATGCTCATCATCGGTGCCCGCATGCGCACGCCGGCCACCTGCGTTTCAAACTCGCGTTCAAACTCGCCCGCGTAATGCGACACATCGGTCGAGGTGCCGCCCATGTCAAAGCCGATGACTTTCTCGATGCCAGCCATCTCTGCGGTGCGCGCCATGCCGACAATGCCGCCGGCCGGGCCGCTCAAAATCGCGTCCTTGCCAGCAAAGGAGTAGGCATCGGCCAGGCCGCCGCTTGATTGCATGAAGAACAACTTCACACCCGGCATCTCAAGTGCCACCTGCTGCACATAGCGTTTGAGTATCGGCGACAGATAAGCATCCACCACCGTCGTATCACCCCGGCTGACGAACTTCATCATCGGGCTGGTTTCATGCGAGGTGCTGATCTGCGTAAAACCCAGCTCTTGGGCGATGCGTGTGGCCGCCAGCTCATGCGCGGTGTAGCGATACCCGTGCATGAAAACTATGGCAACACTGCGCAGACTTTTTGTGTAGTGCGCCAGCAGCTCATTCTTCAACAGCAACTCGTCGAGCGGTGAAATCAATTCGCCATGCGCACCGATCCGCTCCTGCGCTTCGATGACGGCGCTGTACAGGAGTTCGGGCAACTGGATATTGCGGTCAAAAATGCGGGGCCGGTTTTGGTAAGCGATGCGCAGCGCATCCCGAAAGCCACGCGTCGTCACCAGCAAGGTCGGCTCACCCTTGCGCTCCAGCAGTGCGTTGGTGGCCACGGTAGTACCCATCTTGACGCAAGCCACCTGCTCGGGTGTGACAGGCTCACCGGCTTGAAGTCCCAGCAGGTGCCGGATGCCGGCCACCGCTGCATCCCGGTATTGCTCGGGGTTCTCGCTCAGCAGCTTGTGCGTGACCAGCCAGCCGTCCGGGCGCTTGCCGACGACGTCGGTGAAGGTGCCGCCGCGGTCGATCCAGAACTGCCAGCGACTGTCAGGCAAACTCAAATTGTTATCTCGCATGGTGTCCAACAAGCCGTTTGCTGCAGCCTGCGAAAGTGTTCTTGAAGACGCATCCGGTGCCGGGCTCTGCCCGAAAACGGTTGCGGGATTTCGCTTATCCTAAGGCCACTTACACCAATTCTCATTTTGGAGTTGCGATGAAGATCAAATTCGCCCTTGTGCTCGCTGCAATCACCTGCAGCTCCGCGCCTTTCGCCCAAACCAAATGGGACCTGCCGGCCGCCTACCCGGCGAGCAACTTCCATACCGAGAATATCACCCAATTTGCCAAAGACGTGGATACTGCCACCGGTGGCAAGCTCAAGATCACGGTGCACGCCAATGCGTCGCTGTTCAAAGCGCCCGAAATCAAGCGTGCGGTACAAGGCGGGCAAGCCCAGATCGGTGAAATCCTGCTGGTGAATTTTGAAAACGAAAATCCGATTTTTGGTGCCGACGGCATTCCGTTTCTGGCTTCGAGTTATGCCGATAGCAAAAAACTTTATACCGCCCAAAAACCGGTGCTGGACAAAATACTGGGCGCCCAAGGCATGAAGATCCTGTACGCCGTGGCCTGGCCACCACAGGGTTTGTTTGTCAAGAAAGAGCTGGCATCGGTGGCCGACATGCGTGGTGTCAAGTGGCGCGCTTACAGCCCGGCCACCGCCAAGATGGCGGAACTGATAGGCGCACAACCGGTCACCATTCAGGCGGCCGAAGTCAGCCAGGCGTTTGCCACCGGCGTGGTGGACAGCATGATGACTTCCGGTGCCACCGGTTATGACACCAAGATTTATGAATCGGTGAAGTACTTGTATGACGCCCAGGCCTGGTTACCCAAAAATGCGGTCATCGTCAATCTCAAGGCGTTCAATGCGCTGGACGCCACTACGCAGGCCGCTGTGACCAAAGCTGCAGCCGACGCTGAAGCACGCGGCTGGGCTTCCAGCGCCGAGAAAAACGAGTGGTACAAGGCAGAGCTGACGAAAAAGGGCATGAAAATTTTGTCGCCCTCACCCAAGCTGGCTTCCGACCTGAAACAAGTGGGCACCATCATGCTGGCCGACTGGGAGAAAAAAGCCGGTGCCGATGGCCAAACCCTGATCAGCGCTTACCGCAAAAAGTAAATGTCTGCGTCGTCACTTCGCAACGGTCTGGACCGGCTCTATGACGCTTCAGCCTGGGCCGCTGCATTCATGATGGTCGGCACGTTACTCATGGTGGTGCTGGGTATGCTGGACCGCTATGTGTCGCTGAGCTTTCGCGGTACCGACATGTATGCCGGCTACTGCATGGCAGCGGCGGGTTTTCTGGCGCTGGCGCATACGCTCAAGAAAAACGAGCATATCCGGGTCACCCTGTTGCTCAATGCCGTACCCCCTCGGGCAAAGAAAGCACTGGAACTTTGGAGCCTGAGTGCCGCCGTTCTGTTATCGGGTTTGTTCTGTTTTTACAGCATCAGGCTGGCCTACCAATCCTGGGATTTCAACGACATCTCCACCGGCAACGACGCCACGCCCTTGTGGCTTCCGCAAATCGGCATGGCGGTGGGCACCCTGGTTCTGCTGATCGCCTTTGTCGATGAATTGGTGCTGGAGTTTCTCGGCCAGCGCGTCACCAGTAGCAACGATGAAGCCTTGCACAACGAATAACCAACTGCGGCCATTAAAGGGGTTTTGATGAGTGAACTCGGAGTTACAGCGCTGCTGGTTGCGTCGTTGTTCCTGATCCTGGGCAGCGGTGTCTGGATTGGCCTGACGCTGACCGGCGTCGCCTGGATTGCCATGGAACTGTTCTCCAGCCGACCGGCCGGCGACGCCATGGCAGTCACCATCTGGGGGTCGTCTTCCAGCTGGACGCTGACCGCCCTGCCCCTGTTCATCTGGATGGGCGAGATTTTGTTTCGCACCAAACTGTCTGAGAGCATGTTCAAAGGCCTGGCACCCTGGGTCAACTGGTTGCCCGGGCGCCTGCTGCACACCAACGTGATTGGCTGCGCCATCTTCGCCGCCGTTTCGGGCTCCAGCGCCGCCACCTGCGCCACCATCGGCAAGATGACGCTGCCCGAGTTGACCCGACGCGGCTACCCGCAAGACCAGATCATCGGCTCGCTGGCCGGTGCCGGTACGCTGGGCCTGCTGATACCACCATCTATCATCATGATTGTGTACGGCGTCAGCGCCGAGGTGTCGATCTCGCAATTGTTTGTGGCCGGTGTCTTGCCGGGTCTGTTGCTGGCTTCATTGTTCAGCGGCTACATCATCGTCTGGTCCTTGCGCAATCCGGGCAGGATTCCGCCCAGCACCGAGCAATTCACCTTCTCTCAAAGGCTCTACGAGTCGCGCCACCTGATACCGGTCATGGGGCTGATAGGCGCCGTGCTGGGCAGCATCTACGCTGGCATTGCCACGGCCACCGAGGCCGCAGCCGTGGGTGTCATTGGCTCGTTCGTACTGTCGGTCTTGCAAGGCTCACTCAGCTGGACGACGTTCAGGGAATCCTTGATGGGGGCCACGCGCCTGTATTGCATGATCGCGCTGATTCTGGCCGGCGCCGCGTTCCTGACGCTGAGCATGGGTTACATCGGCCTGCCTCGGCACCTTGCTGAATACGTCTCTTCACTGGGTTTGAGCCCGTTCCTGCTGATACTGGCACTGACCGTGTTCTACGCCATCCTGGGCTGTTTTCTGGATGGCATTTCGATGGTGGTGCTGACCATGGGCGTGCTGCTACCGACCGTACAAGCGGCGCACATAGACCTGCTCTGGTTTGGCATCTTCATTGTGATCGTGGTCGAGATGGCACAAATTACACCGCCGGTCGGCTTTAACCTGTTTGTGTTGCAAGGCATGACCCGAAAGGAAATCACCTACATCGCCCGCGTCACCCTGCCGTTTTTCTTTTTGATGTGCGTGATGGTGCTGGTGCTGTGGTTCTTTCCGCAAATTGCCACCTGGCTGCCGGGCAAGATGTAGCGCGACCGTCGCCGCCTTTATGATGACGACGTCATGATCTCAGTCCTTGCAATTTGTATCGGTGCCAGCATCGGCGCGCTGGCCCGATGGGGCTTGGGCCTGTGGCTCAATCCGGGCGCTGTCATCCCGCTGGGTACCCTCGCCGCCAACCTGATCGGCGGCTACCTGGTGGGCGTTTGCGTCGCCGTCTTTCAGGCCTTGCCCAATCTGGACCCGGTGTGGCGGCTGGCCCTGGTGACGGGCTTTTTGGGCGCCCTCACCACGTTCTCAAGCTTCTCGGCGGAAGTGGTCGGCATGCTGGGTCAACAGCGCTACGCCCTGGCGTTTGGCACGTCCGCCTTGCACCTGTTCGGCTCACTGCTGCTGACGGTGGCTGGGATTCAGAGCGTTACGTTCTTCATAACGTCCCGCGCCTGATTTACCCTTTCACACCTCGAACTTGATCCCCTGCGCCAGTGGCAGTGTAGCCCCGTAGTTGATCGTGTTGGTGGCGCGGCGCATATAGGCTTTCCACGCGTCGGAGCCTGATTCACGGCCGCCGCCGGTTTCTTTTTCGCCACCGAATGCGCCACCAATTTCGGCACCGCTGGTGCCTATATTGACGTTGGCGATGCCGCAGTCGGAGCCACGCGCCGACGTAAAAACCTCGGCCTCGCGCAGGTCCTGTGTGAAGACCGCAGAGGACAAGCCATGGCCCACCGCGTTGTTGAGCGCAATCGCCTCATCGAAGCTGTCATAAGGCACCACATACAAGATCGGCGCAAAGGTTTCCTGCAACATCGGCCCGCTCTGCGTGGCCATCTCAACGATCGCCGGACGCACATAAAAAGCGGCCGCGTCGCCCACCTCCTCACGGCTGCCAAAGTGAGCCTGGGCGCCGCTCTGTCGTGCCTGCTCCAACGAGCGTTGCATGGCGTCAAAAGCCCGCTGGTCTATCAACGGTCCCACCAGCGTGCCCGATATCAGCGGATCGCCCACCGGCAGGCGCTCAAAGACTCGGACCAGCGCCGTCATCAAGGGCGCATAAATCGTACGATGCACGATCAACCGGCGCAAACTGGTGCAACGCTGACCCGCCGTGCCGGCCGCCGCGAACGCCACCCCGCGCACCACCAGCGCGAGATTGGCCGATGGGCCAACGATGGCCGCGTTGTTGCCGCCCAGTTCCAGCAGGGAACGTTTGAAGAGCGAGGCGCAGGCCACACCCACAGCGCGGCCCATGGCAGTGGAACCGGTGGCGCTGACCAGCCTGACCTGGGGATGCGACACCAGCGTTTGCCCAACCAGCCGGTCACCGATCACCAATTCACTCAACCCCGCCACGTCCAGCCCCTGCGCCTGGGCTGTCTGCAACAACAAGCCGTTAAGTGCCAGCGCCGACAAAGGTGTTTTTTCAGACGGCTTCCACACCAGCGTGTTGCCGCACACCAAAGCCAGGGCGGCGTTCCAGGCAAACACCGCCATCGGAAAATTGAAGGCTGAAATAATTCCCACCACACCCAGCGGATGCCAGGTTTCCAGCAGCTTGTGCTCGGGCCGCTCGCTGGCAATGCTCAAACCATAGAGCTGGCGCGACAAGCCGACCGCAAATTCACAGATGTCCACCACCTCTTGAACTTCCCCCAGGCCTTCCTGCACGATCTTGCCGGTCTCCAGTGTGATCAAGCGGCCCAAGGGCTCCTTGTGCCGACGCACGGCCTCACCAAACGCACGCACCAGCTCGCCGCGCTTGGGCGCCGGCACATCACGCCAACTCAGGTAGCGGGTGTGGGCGCGTGTGATGGCGGCGTCAACCTGCGCCTGCGTGCTGACAGCGACGCGTGCCAGCAAGCTGGCGTCAATCGGCGTGCAGACCGCCAGCCCGGTGGGGTTGTGCTCTGGCGGCGCAAGGTCCAATGCCTTGAAGATGGTTTGGACATCCGTGGTGTAAGTCATGCGGTGCTTTCTAACAATAATGGGTTACATGCCCTTGAACAAGCCCGCGTAACTGCGGCTGACTTCGAGTTTTTCGCTGTGACCACGCACGCTCACCAACTGGCGGCCACGCTCGTCGCGGCCAACGCCAGCGATGGCCTTGATATTGACCAATGTGGAGCGATGGATTTGCCAGAATAACTTCATGTCGATTTCTTCCACCAGTTCCTTGATCGGCTTGCGGATCAGCGCTTCCATGCTGGCGGTCTGGACCCGTGTGTATTTTTCATCCGAGATGAAAAAGAGTATGTCTTCCAGTGGAATCATCTGAATGGTCTGGCGCACGCTGGCCTGAATCCACTGCAACTTGGGCGGACTGTTTGAACTGATTTGTGCTGCCAAGCGTTGCAACAATTGCTGCATGTCAGGTGTGTGTGTGGGCAAGATGGATGGCGTTCCGTCAGCGCCGCTACCATCCTGGCGCGCCCGCTCGGCCCGACGCTGCTTGATGCGCTCCACCGTCAGCAGCAGACGCCCGGGCTCGGCGGGCTTGAGCACGTAATCGACGACGCCCTGCTCAAAAGCCTGCGCCGCATACTGGTCATAGGCGGTGATGAAGACAATCTCGCAACCGGGCCAGCCATCGGCGTCCTCGTAAGTGGCGAGCTGGGCAATTTGCCGTGCAGCGTCAACACCGGTAAGTACCGGCATGCGAATGTCCAGAAACACCACGTCGGGGTGATGCTGCTCGGTCAGCTGCACGGCCTCCTGGCCATTTTTAGCCTCGGCCACGATCTCCAGCTCCGGCCAGACCTCGCTCAAGCGAGCCCGCAACTGCTCGCGCATCAGACGTTCATCATCGGCAATCAGGGCGCGTGGCATGTCAGGACTCGGCATTCAGGTGTGCAACATAGGGTACCGTGATGGTGACCGAGGTGCCACCACCGGTCGGTTCCGTCACGCTCAGACTGGCCTTGTTGCCATAAAGCAGGGCCAGCCGCTCCCGGATGTTACTCAATCCAATGCCGGTACCGGCCGTTGCCGCCTTGCCAAAACCCAGGCCGGTGTCGGCCACGGTGACCGCCAGCTTGCCGTGCACTATTTCAGCGCTCACCGTCAATTGCCCGCCGTCGGCTTTGGGCTCCAGCCCGTGCTTGATCGCATTTTCCACCAGGCTTTGCAGCATCATGGGTGGAAACTCGGCGGACAGCAGGCCGTCGGCCACGCGCACTTCGGTCTGCAGGCGTTCTTCCATGCGCACCTTCAGGATTTCGAGGTAGGGGCGAATCACCGCCAGCTCCCGGTCCAGGTCGCGCGTGCCCTGGGCGTTGGCCTCGCGCATGGTGGGCATGGTGGCGCGCAGCAAGGCAATCAGGTTTCTTTGCATCTTGCCGGCACGCGCCGGGTCGGTTTCGATCAGGTGTTCGATGCTGGCCAGGGTGTTGAACAAAAAGTGTGGCTCCACCTGCGCCTGCATGGCGGCCATGCGCGCCTCTATCACCTGGCGCTTCAAAGACTCGGATTCGGCCACTTCGGTGGCTTGTGCGGCTTTGGCTTCGGCCTGAACCTTGCCTTTGTAGCTGAATTTGACAATGATGGAGAAAAGGATGAACCACATGGTCAATGGCATCAGTGGCTCGCCAAACCTATGCCGAATGATCTGTGGGCGCTGCGCATCGGCAGCCGCTTCGGCCGCATCGGCAGCCTCTTGTCTGGCCTCTTCCAGCGCAGCCAACAGTTCCCGACGAGCCTCCTCTACTGCGTCCTTGACAGCCTGGGTGTCCGCCCCGGGTGGCAGGTTGATGGTCACCCCGGAAGCGCTTGCCGGCACCTCGGGCAACGGCGCTTCAGAAGCTGGCAAGGCGGGCGATTTGGAGCGCGTGCTGATATGTACGCCGCGCTCATCAATGGAGATATCTACACCATCGCCACTGCCTTTTTTGGCCCCGTCCGATTTGAATTTGAATACCTGAGGTATTTTGCCGGTCGGCTTGGGGCTGTCGTTGGCCACAATTTCAGAATAAGTCCAGCTGAACGGCGGCATGTCGTGCAGGATGGCCACGGCAATGATCAGTAGCAACGCCAAGACAAAAAACCGCTTCCAGCTAATGCTCACCAGCCAGGCTGCATAGGCGTGAAAAGCATTCAGGCAAGCGTTGTAGGTGCGTGACCATCGACTGGGGTTGACTGGCGAGCTGGCTTCGTTGTTCATCATGGCAGTTGGCGGTAGAGTGGCTTGAATGGCCCAACTGTACGCAATAGACAGCCAATCACGCCAGCGTGAAGCGATGCACCGCAAAAACAAGGGACAGGTTGCAAGTCGGCCCGACACGCTGTTCGCCAGCCTGGCAGTGCTGACCTTGTCGGCGACAACCCGCGCGGCACCGCTTTACCCCGCCTTTGCAAAAAGGGAATGTGAGCGATAAATGTATCGCTCATGCTGAAGTATGCTTACGCTTGGCGGAGCGTGTGCATCTTCCGCCCCGGACACAAGGCCACCATGAACGTATCTCGACTCACTTCACACATCATTTGTGGGCTTGCCGCTGCGTCGCTTTTAGCCTGCACTGGCAAAACCGATGTCGCAGCGCCAGAATTACCGAGCAGCGCTCCAGCTGGCGCTGCATCAGCCCCCAGCGCACCGGTAACGGTAACCACGGTGCGTGCGCAAAAGCGCGATTTGCCAGTGTTGCTGAAGGCCTCTGGCATCGTCACACCCCTGACCAGCGTCGATGTCAGACCCCAAGTTACCAGCGCGGTCAGCAAAGTGCACATTCGCGAAGGGCAATTTGTCAAGGTCGGCGAGCTATTGTTCACCCTTGACGCACGCGCGGACGAAGCCAACGTCGCCAAGGCCCGGGCGCAGCTCGCCAGGGACAATGCAGCACTGGCTGACGCGCAGCGACAACTGGTGCGGGCCCGGCAGCTTTTGTCGCAAAATTTTATTTCACAAGGGGCGCTTGACACCAACCAAGCCCAAGTCGATGCGCAGCTGGCGGTCATTGCTTCGGATCAGGCTGCCATAGACGCGGCCAAAGTTGCGCTTTCCTACGCCCGTATCACTGCTCCGAATGCCGGGCGGGCGGGCGCAATCGCTGTTTATCCTGGTAGCGCTGTGCAGGCTAATTTGACCACCTTGGTGACGATCACGCAGTTGGACCCCATTGCGGTTGCTTTCAGCATCCCGCAGCGCAACCTCCCTGACGCGTTATCTGCTCTCAAAAACGGTGGTGCGGCAGTGAGTGCAGTGCTCGCGGACACAACCGGCACATCCAGCGGACGCTTGAAATTTGTCGACAACACAGTGGACGCAAGTTCGGGATCAGTCAAAGTGAAGGCGGTATTTGACAACCGGGACGGCAAACTCTGGCCTGGCGCCTTCGTTGAAGTTTCACAGACCGTGAGCACCCTCAAAGATACTGTGGTGGTACCGCTCGCTTCCATCATTCAAAGCGCTCGCGGAACAATTGTTTTCATCAAGGCAGATGGCAAGGCCTTGTTGAAACCAGTGGAAGTTCTGTACGCCCAGGGCAACGACGCGGCCGTCAGTGGCGTCAATGCGGGTGATGCCGTCGTCCTGGTTGGCAAGCAGAATCTCAGGCCCGGCTCGCCCTTGATAGAGCGCAACGCGGCCGGTGAATCCGTGACCGCAACGCCACCGGCGGCGCCATGAACATCTCGGAGATCTTCATTCGCCGTCCGGTGATGACGGTCCTGCTGAACGTGGCTGTGGTGCTGGCCGGTGTCATCGGTTTTCGCAATATCCCGGTAGCAGCACTGCCGAGTTATGACACCCCGGTCATCAACGTGTCGGCTCAATTGGCCGGCGCCAATCCGGAAACCATGGCCAGTTCTGTGGCGCTGCAGCTGGAAAAACAATTTCAGACCGTGCCTGGGCTGAAAACCATCAGTTCAAGCAGTACCCTGGGCAACACCTCGCTAACCCTTGAGTTCGACGAAGGGCGAAACATTGATGCTGCCGCGGTCGATGTACAGGCGGCACTGCTGCGTGCCCAGCGCTCGCTGCCGGTCGATATGACGTCTACACCGGCCTATCGAAAAGTCAATCCGGCCGACGCGCCGGTGCTGCTGATAGCGTTGACATCGCCGTCTGTCAATCCTTCCGACCTGCAGGATTACGCCGAGCATCTGATTTCTCCCACGCTATCAACCATCGATGGCGTCGCGCAAGTCAGCATCTTTGGCTCCAAGCGTTATGCGGTGCGGGTCCGTGTCCAGCCCGAAGCACTGGCGGCGCGCAACATTGGGCTCGATGAATTAAGTACAGCACTGCGTAGCGCGAACGTCAATACACCCGTCGGTACCTTCGAAGGTCCGCGCCAGACGCTCACCCTGCAGGCGAACCGCCAACTCAGGAATGCGGCCGACTTTGCAGATTTGATTGTCAGCACGCGTGGCGGTAATCCGGTGCGACTGAAAGATGTTGCACACGTCGAAGACAGCATGGAAACGCTCAAGAGTTGGGCCACTCTGAATGGCGAAAACTCAATCACCATCGCCGTGCAACGCCAGCCTGGCGCCAACACCGTGCGAGTGGTTGACGCAGTGCGTGCCGCGTTGCCCAAACTGCAAAGCCAGATGCCGCAGTCGGTCGCCATGACGCCGGTAAATGACCGATCGGTCTCTGTGCGCGAAGCGCTACGCGACGTTTCTTTCACACTACTCGGAACGATTGCATTGGTGGTGCTGGTGATCTTCCTGTTCCTGCGCCGCTTTGTGGCTACCGTGATTCCGACTTTATCCTTGCCGGTTTCACTGATCGGCGCAGTTGCATTGCTGTGGGGCTTTTCGTACAGCCTGGACAACATCTCGCTACTGGGTTTGACATTGGCTGTAGGCTTGGTGGTTGACGATGCGATTGTGGTGCTTGAAAACATCATTCGCCACGTCGAAAGCGGAGTGCCGCCGTTTCAGGCAGCGCTGCGCGGCGCGCGTGAAGTGGGCTTCACCATCATTGCAATTTCCACTTCGCTGATCGCAGTTTTTATTCCTATTTTCTTTATGCCCGGGGTCATCGGACTTCTGTTCCATGAGTTTGCCGTGGTGGTCGGATTGGCGATTGTGGTGTCGGCATTCGTGTCGCTGACGCTGGTGCCCATGCTGGCCAGCCGATTTCTGACTGACGAAGCGCACAAGAAGCCGCCCGGTGCGCTGGTCCGGGTGTTTGAGCGGACATTCAACGCACTGCTTGCGGTTTACACACGCGTACTCGACATCGCCTTGCGTTTGCGCAAGCTGGTACTGGCACTGGCGATAGCTACCTTTATCGCGACCGCCTGGTTGATCACGGTGATTCCAAAGGGATTCTTCCCTGAAGAAGACATCGGTCAGATCCAGGTCTCTACGGAAGCAGGTGAAGACACGTCATTTCCGGAAATGGTCAGACTGCAAGAGCGCGTGGCAGTGGTCTTCCGTAGCGACCCCAATGTTGCGAACGTCAGCTCCTTCAACGGCGGCAGTGGTGCTCAAAACACCGGGCGCATGTTCGTCACGCTGAAGGCGAGGGGCCAGCGCCAGCCGATGACCAAGGTGGTCGAAGGGCTGCGCCGAAAATTACGCGATGTGGCCGGCATCGCAGTCTTTATGCGCCCGATTCAAAATTTGCAGCTGGGAGGTCGGCAAAGCAAAGCGCAATACCAGTACGTGCTGCAAAGTGTCAGGGCCGATGAGTTGAATGGCTGGGCCACCAAACTGCAGGACCGACTTCGATCCGACCGGATCTTTCGCGACATTACCAGCGATGTGCAGTTGCGTGGACTGCAGGCGCAGCTCAAGATTGACCGCGACCGCGCCAATTCGCTGGGGGTCTCCATTGACGCCATACGCACCGCTCTTTTCAATGCGTTTGGCGAGCGCCAGGTGTCGACCATTTATTTGCCTACCGACAGCTACCAGGTGATCATGGAAGTGGAGCCTGAAGCCAAGCAGGACGAGGGTGCGCTGGGCAGCATTTACGTGCGGTCTTCGAACGGCGCCATGGTGCCGCTTTCGAGCTTCACCACAGTGGAACGCACGGTTGGCCCCATGTCAATCAACCACGTCGGCCAGTTGCAGGCGGTAACCGTTTCTTTCAACCTGGCGCCCGGTGCTGCTTTGGGTGAAGCAACGGCGAAAATCGACGCTGCCCGCGCTGCCATCGGGATGCCGACCTCGGTCATTGCCAGCTACGGTGGCGATGCCGCGGTCTTCAAGAGTTCGCAGGGCAGTCAGGCGATCCTGATCATCGCAGCGCTGCTGGTGATTTATGTCTTGCTGGGCGTGCTGTACGAGAGCTACATCCACCCCATCACTATCCTGGCCGGTCTGCCGTCGGCAGCGGTTGGGGCACTGGCTACTTTGATGTTGTTTGGCCAGGACCTGACACTGATTGCCACCATCGGCATCGTGCTGTTAATCGGCATCGTGAAGAAAAATGCCATCATGATGATCGACTTTGCCCTGGATGCGCAGCGTCATCAGGGCATGACCCCGGAGCAGGCAATTCGAGAGGCCTGCATATTGCGTTTCAGACCCATCATGATGACCACGCTGGCCGCCTTGATGGGCGCCATTCCGATTGCCCTGGGGATTGGCGCCGGCGCCGAGTTGCGGCAACCCCTCGGATTAGCGGTGGTGGGCGGCTTGCTGTTCTCGCAAGCCATCACCCTTTTTATTACGCCGATCATTTATCTCGCGCTGGACCGATTTAGCGGACACGGGCCCGTCACCAAGTCAGAGTTGCCAGATGGCACGACCCAAACGTTGCAGTAGGCTTGATCGCCGACCACATGCAATTGGATGTATACCCCGTCAACCCAAATATGCGAACCGCCGCCAGCAACAAGCTCCGTTCGCTGCAGCGTTTTACCTGTGGCTTTTTGCAATTCTTTTTTGTGTCCCAGGTTGGCACTTTTCCATTTATCAAGTACTCATGGTTGCTATTTCCCGACCGATGGTTATTATCTTGCTTCATTGATTCGTACAGATTCATACCTTGTCAATACAAAAGGAGCTAAACAATGACAATACTAGTAGCCTACGTGCCGCGTCCCGAGGGTCAAGCCGCCCTGGACAAGGGCATTGAAATTGCCAAAAGCACCAAAGAGCATCTGGTGGTGGTCAATGCCAGCCCCGGCGGCGCCAAGGAAGACGCCTCGCTTGCCGATGTTCAGGACTACGAGCGGGTGCAAGAGCTGTTGGCAAACACCGGGCTAAGCGTAGAAGTCAAACAATTTGTGCGGGGCAAGAACGCGGTCGAGGAGATTGAAGCGTTGGTTGGATCGTTGCAGGTCTCTTTGCTCATCATTGGCCTGAGAAGACGCTCACCGGTGGGCAAACTGATCATGGGCAGCGTTGCCCAGGAGCTTCTTCTTTCCGTTTCCTGTCCTGTATTGGCGGTAAAGTCGGCGACCTGACGATGCTGCGCATTGCTTCAAGCCTTCTCCCTTAGAGTAAAAAGCAATTGGACAGCAACTTCTGGTGCGGCAGGCACCATCATGCTGTCACCATTTGAAATTTCACCAGTGCCCTTGAAGAGGGCGACTGTCGCTTCGGAAGCCTTCAGCGGGTCGGCTGTATCGTGCCGCATTTGATGTTGCTAGACTTCCGTCAATGACCGAACCGCCCAAACCACATTCTCCTGGTATCACGCAGTATCTCGGCCTTAAAGCCGACTACCCCGACACGCTGTTGCTGTACCGCATGGGTGACTTCTATGAGTTGTTTTACGCCGATGCCGAGAAGGCAGCGCGCTTGCTCAACATCACCCTGACGCAACGCGGCCAGTCTGGCGGCGCGCCGGTGGTGATGGCGGGCGTACCGTTTCATGCACTGGACACCTACCTGGCGCGGCTCATCAAGCTGGGTGAATCGGTGGCCATTTGTGAACAGGTTGGCGAGGTGGGTGGCAAGGGACCGGTGGAACGCAAGGTGGTGCGCGTGGTCACGCCCGGCACCCTGACCGACCTGGCGTTGCTGGGCGAAAAGACCGAATCGCTCTTGTTGGCGGTGCACCAAGGTCCGCGCAACCGCTGCGGCCTGGCATGGTTGAGCGTGACACAGGATTGTAGGCCGCCTGATACGCCTTCGCCTTCTCGCGGTGAGCCGCGCGG
>JANXLW010000312.1 GCA_025354965.1 Betaproteobacteria bacterium | reverse complement strand
TTCGCGCCGTTCGCACCGCGCACGCGGCTCCAGATCGGCTGGATGTGCGTGGGGTAGTTGATGATGCCGTTCGCCGGCACCGCAGTCGCCAGATCATCGGCCGGGTTGGCGTTGCCGACATAGCGCATCGTGATGGCGTTGCGTGGCTTGGCGGCGGCGTTGTTCGCGTCGGCCCACACGTCGGTGTAGACCATGTCGGCATTGAGCTTCAGCGCCAGCGGGTTCAAGCGCGTGCGGGTCGAGGCCATCGTTTCGCCCGACTGGTGCGCACCGGCCATCGACGGGTCGAGTGCCGCCGGCATCGCGTTCACGACCGTGCCCGAGTTCAACGCGGCGCCTCGGCGCGGGCTGTGGCAGCCGTCGCACGTGCGGCGCTCGCCCGGGCGCACCTGGATCCAGGTGGTATGCGTCTGGAATGCGCGGCCCTTGTCGTCGACGACCGCCAGCGCGATCGGCGTATCGGCCGGCACCTGCAGCTTGAACGAGCCGTCGGGCTCGATCGGCGCATAACCGAGGATCTGCTGCATCTCGAACTCGGTCTCGCCGATGGCACTGCGCATGCCGGTCATGCCCGAAGGCGGCGCCACGGCACGCACGGCGCGCACGAAGCGCGCCGGGGCGCAGTTGTAGGCCGGGTCGGCCGGGTCCTTCATCTTCACGATGTCGGCCACCTGCGCGCGCGTGTCGGTCGGGTCGGTGGGCGCCTTCTTCGGAATCGCCGTGGTGCAGCCGGCCGGCAGGTCGGCGGCGGTCAGCACCGCGTCGCCCATGCGGCCGAGGCCGTCGGTGTCGTAGACGCTGCGCACCTCGAGCAGACCGAGGTTCTGCGCCGCGAGCGCCGGGTCGACGTTGGTCGGCTCGGTCGCGTTCGGCTCGGTGCGCGCCTGCAGCGCCACCGGGTGCGTGTACATGAAGCCGGTGGGCGGCGCCGCGACGATGAGGAAGGTCTGCAGCTTCGGATCGAACATGTAGATCGCGTACGAAGGCGGCACGTTGTTCTGCAGCGTGTCGGCGACCTCGTCGGCCACGAGGCGGTTGCTGTCGCCCACGCGCGCCATCTCGGCCGGCGTGAGCGTGGCGCACGAAACCGTGACGCCCGCCTTGTTCACTTGGCACGGCGTGTACGAGACGAGCACGCGGTCAGTGCCGTCCCAGAGCGGGTACGGCGTGGTCACGCGGCCGTATTGCGAGATCCCGCCACCGAAGTTGAGCGCCTGCAGCGTGGCCTGGTTCTGGCCGACGCCGGCCGGCGCGCTGGCCGCGGCCGGCGTGTTCTGTTCCGAGAAGTTGGCCGCGTCGATGAACATCAGCGCGCCGCCTTCGTGGGTGCGAGAAAGCGGCATCAGGTCGGAGGCGATGAAGCCCTTGTACTTGCCCGCCGGGTCCATGTCGCGCGGGTGCAGGAAGCTGTTGCCGTCGCTGTGCGCGCCGTAAAGCACGAACAGGTCGGTGCCGTCGGGCTTGGCGCGGAACACCTTGAAGTGGTTGCGGCCACCGACGTGGTCCCAGCGCGAGAACATGACGTCGCCGTTCTGGCGGATCGTCGGGCTGCGGTCGTGGCTCTGGTTGAACGATATTTGCTCGATGTTTTTACCCTGGGCATCCATCGTGTGCAGATTGAATACTCGCTCGCGCTCGTATTCGTCGAGCGCGTAGTAGCTGTGGCCAAGCGCCTGATTCAGGCTCGACTTGGTCTGCCGGTTGGAGGTAAAAACATAGCCACGGCCGGCCGGCAGATAGGTCGGATCGACATCGTCTGAATCGCTGGCGCTGGTGATACGGCGCAGTGTGCCGCCGCTCAGGCCACCGGTCGTCATGTCGTACTCCCAGATGTTCCAGCGGCCGGTACAGGCCGGCAGACCCGCAATCGTCGAAGTGTTTGAAGTCGGGCAACGCAGCGAGAAGATGATCTTCTTGCCATCGTAGGAAACGTCGGGCCCGGAAGCGTCGCCCTGGCCCTGCGTCAACTGCGCGGTGATGTTGTGTTCAATGGCGCTGGGTGATGATTTCTCGCGGACCATCAGGTCGCCACCGGGTGCCGTCGGAGCACCATTGGTTGGGTTGGCCCCGATCGTATTGACGCGCATCGCGTAGGCGATCGGCACATCGCCATTGACCGTGACAGTGGCCGCGTCGCTGGCACTGCCTTTGCCGCAGCCGCCGAGAAACGTGCACAGCAGCATTAACGTGGCGCACTGAACGACAGTCAAAAGCTTGTTCATGGTCGCGCCCTCGGCCCTTTCATCATCGGAGCGCCAGCCGGTTCATTGCCGCACCTGCGCGTTCGGAGTCAACAGCCCAGACGAGTAGTGGAGTCGGCCGGCAGCGTCAACCACGACCGCGTCAACGCCCGGCTGCGATTCGATCAAGCCCATGCCCTGCTCTACTCCCAGCACAAACACGGCTTTGGACAGAGCTTCGGTGGTGAGTCCGTCCTCGGCCAGGATGGTGACGCTGTGCACGCCGCTGGGCGAACGCCCGCTTGAAGGGTCAATCAGGTGATGGAAGCGCACGCCTGCCTCGTCAAAGAAGCGTTCATAGTCGCCCGAGGTCGAGATCGACGTGTCCTCCAGCGGCAGCAGTGCCACCATTTCGCCGGCGCGACGCGGATCACGCACACCGATCATCCACGGGCGCCCGCAACGGTCACCGATCACGCGGCTGTCGCCGCCGGCGCTGACGTTGGCATGGCGAATGCCCCGTTGGCGCAAGATAGCCGTCGCGCGGTCCACCGCATGGCCCTTGGCAAAGCCACCCAGATCGATGCACATGCCAGGGCGCCCAAAGCGCACCGTGCGCGCCCTGGCGTCGACCAGCAGATGACGGTACCCCACCGCTGCGCACGCCAACTCGAGTTCAGCGGCGGTTGGGCGAATGCGCTGGCGATAGTCGTACAGGCGTCCAACGGCTGCGTAGGTGATATCGAACGCGCCTCCAGTCAGTTCAGAAAACTCCTGTGCCCGTAGCAGCAGGCGGGTCATCTCTTCGCTTATCGGCACCGGCGCGGAGCCAGCGTCGCGGTTGATGCGCGACAACTCGGAGTCCGGCTTGTGCGGACTCATGGCGCGGTCGATACGGTGCATCTCGTCGATCACCGCGCGAACTGCTGCTTCGCCAGTTCCCGGGTCGTCGCTCCACAGCTCAACACTGATCGCCGTGCCCATGATGACTTTGTCGCGCCGGGTCCAGCCGCCGTCCGATCTGAAGACGAGCAAATCCGCCGCGGGGGCGCCGACTCGAACAGTTTCTCTTGAAGCTCTTGAAATACCCAACATGGTGGTACGCAATCCCTTGAAAATGATGAACCGGTGCAAATCTAAAATGTGGCGCCAGCGGCTGGCCCACGCCAAGACAGGTGGATAATTCCCTTCGTTCTCTGGCGAAGATTCTGGCATGCAGATATGTGAACAAGTTGACCCAAAGGTGTTTCATGTGTGAGTGAGTGCAACCAACAATAGCTCCTCAATCTGCAAATTTGAATGCGCTCAAATTGCCACTCCAATGCTGTCGCAGTCAGCAGTTCAGTCGGACATTTCCGGCAGTTCAGACAGCCAATCGTTTGCGCGCTACCATCCGCCTTTTTTGACGGGAGGAAGTTATGTACCCATGGTTTTGGATCTGGGCGCCGCAGGTGCACTTCCCTTGGAGCGGCGGCGTTGCGCAGCGCATCGAGCCGAACACAAACTGGTTCTTCGACGCCATCCCGGCGCAGGCTGGCGACGCAAAGATAGAGAAGAAGGCCGTTGAAGTGGCCTCCTATGGCAGGCAGTTGGGATTGATTACCGAGGTCCTGATCGGCCTCACCGAAAATGGCTTGGTCCTGTCGGACGGCGCAAAATCTTCTCTTGAACGATTGAAGTCAATTCACGCTGAGATCGACAAACTCAAGACAGCAGATGGGCAGTTGCTGGTTAGCCAGATCGAAGACACGTTGATGAATCTTCAAAAAACCCATAAAACAGAGTTTGCGCGACTGAAGAAACGCCTGGCTCCGCTGCTGGTCGACCCGCGCGCCTAGCCAACCCCGTCCTTGCTGACGAGTTCCACAATCACCGCGGAACTCTCACATGGACGGTCGGAAAAAGTCAATGCACTTAACAAGGAACGCCCGGCATGTGCCGCCGATTGCGCATCTGCCGCGTGCACGCGAACGATCAGTTGCCCTGCTTCGACGCGCTGGCCAATGCCGATCAATTCAGAAAATCCTACACTGTGGTCGATGCGGTCGGCAGCGCGCCGCCGACCACCCCCCAGCTCAATCACGAACAATCCAATGTTGCGCGTTTGCATACCGCTGAGCCAGCCCGACTGCGGTGCAACGACCTCTGTTTGCACGGTGGCGGCAGGCAAATAAAGTTCTGGTCGCTCGATCAAATCTGCCGGCCCACCCAGCGCGCTGACCATGCGGGCAAAGCGTTCGGCGGCAGCGCCGCTTGTCAGAGCGCTATCGAGTTGTCGGCGGGCATCGTTCACATCGGTCGCCAGGCCACCGATGAGCAACATTTGAGAGCCCAAGGCGCAGGTGACTTCCAGCAGCCGCGCATCGCGGTAGCTACCGGTCAAAAAATCAATGGCTTCGCGCATTTCAAGCGCGTTGCCACAACTGTGCCCCAGTACCTGGTTCATGTCAGTGATCAAGGCGCGCGTTGGCAAGCCTGCGCCCTGCGCCACCTGGACCAGCGACTGGGCCAGCTCGCGCGCCATGATGATGTCGCTGGCAAAAGCACCCTTGCCCACCTTCACATCCATCACCAGGCCTTGCAAGCCGGCTGCCAGTTTTTTGGACAGGATGCTGGCGGTGATGAGCGCCACCGACTCGACGGTGGCGGTCACGTCGCGGATCGCGTAAAGCCGCCGATCGGCCGGCGCCAGGTCTGAGGTTTGACCGATGATGGCGCAACCGGCATCGCGCACCGTGCGCCGCAACAGATGCAGGCCAGGTGCGGTCTGGTAGCCCGGGATGCTGTCAAATTTGTCGAGCGTACCGCCGGTGTGCCCGAGTCCCCGACCCGAAATCATGGGCACATAGGCACCGCAGGCGGCCACCATGGGAGCCAACGCCAGACTGACCTTGTCGCCAACACCGCCGGTCGAGTGCTTGTCCAGCACCGGGCCTGGCAATTGGGACGAGGACCATTCCATCACCTGGCCCGAGCGCATCATGGATTGCGTCAGGGTGACGCGCTCGCCCATGTTCATGCCTTGAAAGTAGACCGCCATCGCCAGCGCGGCGGCTTGACTCTCGGTCCATGCGCCGTCGACCAGTCCATCCACGAAGCTTTGGATTTGCTGTGGCGTCAGCTCTTCACCATCACGTTTGCTGCGTATGATTTCCTGTGCCAGCATGATGCATCAATAGACAGATTTGGACGTTGTCGCGGCTTGTGTACCCGCGCCGCCAACGCCCAACACTTGTGCAATATCGTTCCACAAGCTGCTGGCGCCAATCCGAAAGCGGGCCGCAACCAAAGCGCCCGGTCCCAACACCTCTTGCGCCAGATCCAGATACGGTAGCACATCGGCCACGGTGCGCAGGCCACCCGAGGGCTTGAAGCCCAGCTGCTGTGCGCGGCTGTGCTTTGAGATCGCCTGCAGCATGATGCGTGCTGCCGGCAGACTGGCACCCATGGGAGTTTTTCCGGTACTGGTTTTCAGAAAATCGGCGCCGCAGTCGAGCGCCATCTGACTCGCCTGCGCAATGATTTCTGGATGCTGTAATTCGCCGGTCTCCAAAATGACCTTGAGCACCCGACCAGAGGTAGCAGCGCGAACGCTTCGCAGAAAATCGGCGCAGACAACCACATCCGCGGCCAGCAAACGGCGGTATGGCAACACGCAATCAACCTCTTGTGCGCCGGCTTGAAGCACTTGCTGGACCTCGCGCAAAACGGACTCAAGTGTTTGCTCTCCACCAGGAAAATTCACCACCGCGGCGACCGCAATTGACGGTGGCAATTGCTCGCGCGCAAAGGCTGCCAGTGTGGGCCACACGCAAACCGCGGCAACCGCTGGCAACACACCGCCGGCACCCATGGCACGCCAGCACAGGCCCTGCACATCGGCTTGCGTGCTTTGCTCATTGAGATCGGTCAGGTCCAGGCAGGACAGCGCCACGCGGGCCGCGTCCAGCAGGCGGTCCGCCTCGCATCGGCTCACTGGGTTCATCGGCATGGCGGTCCGCATGGTCAGATCTCCATGCCGACGATCACCTGCTCCAGCAGGGCGCACGCAGGTCCGCTGGCGGCTTGCGCCTGCGCCAAGGTGTGGCGGTGGCTCAAAACTTCGTTTGACAGGCCCGCTGCCATGTTGGTGAGCAGTGAGAATGCCAGTACGCGCATACCGGCGTGACGCGCAATGATGGTCTCGGGCACAGTGCTCATGCCCACCGCATCAGCGCCCATTTGCGCGAACATACGGATCTCGGCCGGGGTCTCAAATTGGGGTCCGACACACCATGCATAAACGCCTGACTGCAATTTCACCCCCAGAACGTCGGCCGCCGACAGTGCCTGTGTTCGCAGTTCGGCGTCGTAGGCGTTGACCATGCTGACAAAGCGCTCAGCACCCGTTTCACCAATCAGCGGCGAGCGTTGCGAAAAGTTGATGTGGTCAGTCAGCACCATCAGACTGCCGGCCGGTATATGCGCCTGAAGGCTGCCCGCAGCGTTGGTCTGAACCAGAACTTCACAGCCCCATTCGTACAACGTGCGCAGCGCCAGTTTCATGCTGTTGGCGTCACCTGTTTCATAAGTGTGCTGGCGCCCCGTCAACAAGACCAGTTCATGGCCGCCGATGCGCCCCCAAACCAGATCACTGGCATGACCTGGCACGCCGGGCAGCGGGAAACCAGGTAGCTCCGCGTAAGCAATGCGCAGCGGGTCTTTAACGCGCAAAGCCAGGTCCGCCCAGCCAGTGCCCAGAATTACCGCGATGCGCGGACGAGCCAGCGGCAGTCGCTGACGAAGAACTTGCAGTGCATTCATGTGGGTCCCGGCTTCATGACAAGGGCAACTCCAGATGCTCCGGCCCAAAGCTGTAAGGCAACAAGGCCTGCAGTGTGAGGCTGGCGCGCAGCCCGCTTTCATCAGCCAGCAGAATCGGTAGATCGGACTGCGCGAACTCCCGAATTTTTTGTCGGCAACCGCCGCACGGTGTAACCCAGCGCTCCCCTTGACCCAGCACCAGGACGGCGCGCAGGCTGCGACCACCGGCCAGCACCATGGCGCTCAGCGCACCCGCCTCAGCGCAGACGCCTTGCGGATAGGCGGCATTTTCAACATTGCAGCCGGAGTGAATGCGTCCCTGTTCATCCAGCACGGCCGCGCCCACCCGAAAATGCGAATACGGTGCGTAGGCCGTTTGATAAGCCGCCAGCGCGGCACGCCACATGGAAAGGCGCACTTCCTGCGATAGTTCGACCGCCACAGGATGGAGAGTGAGGCCTTGATGCATAGTCTTTCAGCGCACTTTCGTATAAGGGATGCCCAAGGCTTTGGGCGCCACCGCCTTGCCGAAAAATCCGGCCAACAGAATCACCGTCAGGACATAGGGTAGCGCCTGAACCGCCTGTACCGGAATTTCCCCCACCATCGGCAAGGCAACTCCTTGCATCCGAATGGCGGCTGCATCCAGAAAACCAAACAGCAAGCAAGCCCACAGCGCACCGACCGGATGCCACTTGCCAAAAATCAGCGCCGCCAAGGCCATGAAACCCCGTCCTGCCGTCATGTTGGGAACAAAAACAGGGCTTTGTGCCAGAATTAGATAGGCGCCCGCCAGTCCGCACAAAATGCCGTTCAGCGTCAGCGCCGCGTAGCGCATGGTGCGCACCGAAACACCGGCGGCGTCTACCATGGCCGGATTTTCGCCAACCGCGCGCAAACGCAAGCCAAAGCGTGTCCGCCACAGCAGCCACCACGTTAACGGCACCAGCAGCAAAGTCAGATAGACCAGCGCGTTATGACTGAGCAGCCCGCGCAACAACGCCATACCGAACCAGGGTATCCCTTGCAAAGCGTCGCCTACACCCGGTAGCAGCGCACCCAAACGCAGGGTATCGGCGATGGGTGGTGTCTGCCCTCCTTGCTTGAACCAGGCCTCACCCAATACGGCCGTCATGCCGCTGGCAACAATATTGATGGCCACGCCCGACACCACCTGATCACCGTCATGGCTGACACAGGCCACCCCATGCAACCATGAAAGCAAGGTGGCGCTGACCAGGGCGGCCAGCAGCGCGAGCAACATGGAGCTGGAGGCGACACCGACAGCAGCCGTCGCGAAGGCTGAAAACAACATCTTTCCTTCCAGACCGATATCAACCACGCCACTGCGTTCGCTCAACAGGCCCGCCAAGGCGCAAAGAATCAGGGGCGTGGCAACGCGCAAGGTAAAACCCAGCAGGTCAGTCCAGAATATTTCATCCACCAGTGACTCCCGCGGACTGCGGCCGCAGAACCCGCAGCACAGCGAACAAGCGCACCAGCCAGGGCACCATCACATAAGCCATCGCGCCAGAAAACAAAACTATGAAACCTTGCAGCGTGACAATCATGTTGCGGGTAAATCCGGGCACCTCAAAAGCAACTTCTGAACCACCTTGAAACAGGGCGCCAAACAGCAGACTGGAGAACACGATGCCAAGCGGATGGTTGCGACCCATCAGCGCCACCGGAATACCAATGAAGCCAGAGCCGGCCACAAAATCAAGCAGCAGGCGGCCGCTGACTCCGGCAATTTCGTTAACGCCCACCATCCCGGCCAGCGCCCCCGACAACCCCATCGCCAGCAGAACTTGATGTCGCGTATGAATGCCTGCATACTGCGCCGCACCTTCGCTGAAACCAACCACGCGCAAGCGGTAACCGGCACGCGTTCGCCAAAGAAACCCGTACACCCCCAAGGCTGCCACCAAAGCCAAAAAAAGACTGGCGTTGAGCGGCGAAGAAGGCCAGCTCAGGCCCAGCCAGGCGAGCACCACATGCATGGCGGGCATCTTGGCCGACTCGGCAAAGGAGGTGCTCTCTAACGACATCGACCCCGGCGCCTTCAGCCAGTTGACGATGAGGTAGACCAGCAACGTCGAGGCCAAGAAATTGAACATGATGGTGGTGATGACAATATGACTGCCGCGATAGGCCTGCAGATAGGCCGGCACCATCGCCCACAGCAGGCCAAAAAAAGCGGCGGCCAGCACCATCAGCGGCAACATCAACCAGGCAGGCAGGTAAGCCGACAACCACAGCGCGGTCAGCCCGGTACCCAAGCCCCCTAGGATGGCCTGACCCTCGCCGCCGATATTGAACAGCCCGCCGTGAAATGCGACGGCCACGGCCAAGCCGGTAAAGATGAAAGTGGTGGCGTAATACAAGGTGTAGCCCAGTCCGCGCGAGGAGCCGAAGGCGCCTTTGAGGAGCATCGACAGCACCAGCATAGGGTCCTGACCCACCAGCTTGACCAACAACCCGGCTGCCAGAAAAGCGATGGCAAGATTGATCAACGGCACCAGCACCAGATCGGCCCAACGGGGCAAGGCAACTGACGAATTCACAGTCATTGCAAATGTTCCCCCGCCATGAGCCGCCCCAGCTTGGCCTCATTGCACTGCGTGACCGGCAACTCGCCGGTGATGGCACCCCGATCAATCACCAGAACTCTGTCGGCAAGCGACAAAATTTCTTCAAGTTCGTTCGAAACCAGCAAAATGGCACAGCCCTCATCGCGCAGCGCACGCAACCTGGCATGAATGAATTCAATGGCGCCGATATCGACGCCGCGGGTCGGCTGACCGACCAGCAGGATGCGCGGTCGCTGACTGATTTCGCGTGCCAACACCAGCTTTTGCTGGTTGCCACCGGAGAACTTCGAGCAGCGCAAGGCCGGACTGCGCGGTCGTACATCAAAGCCTTCCATCATGTGCTCGGCGGCGCTCCGGATGGCGCGTCGGTGCATCCAGCCACCGCGCGAATATTCGGGCAAGTATTCGTAGCCCAACATTGCCGACTCCCAGGCGGCAAAATTCATGACCAGTGCTCTGGCCTGGCGGTCTTCCGGCACATGCGCCACACCCAGTGATCGGGCTTGCTTGGGCGCCAGCCACAAGCGCGGGGAAAAACTGTGCCCACCAATGTGCAGTTGTCCCAGTTGGGGTCGCTTCATACCGGCCAACAGTTCCAGCAACTCGCTCTGACCATTGCCCGAGACGCCAGCCAAGCCAACGATCTCACCGGCGCGCAGCGTCACATTCACGGCGTGCAAACGCCTGACGCCCCAACTGTCGGTGTAACTCAGTGCCTCCGCCTGCAACAAAATCTCATCGTGCGGAGGCGACCGCCTCGACGCGCCATCTGCGATCTGCAATTTGCGCCCCACCATCGCCTGCGCCAGCAGGTCAATCGAGGTCTTCGCGACCATGGTGTCCAGCACCACCATGCCGGCGCGCATCACAGTGACGCCGTCACACCAACGCATGACCTCCTTGAGTTTGTGCGTGATGATCACAATGGTAGTGCCAGCGGCACACAAACGCTGGAGCACCTCAAATAGCTGCTCGGTCTGCTGCGGCGTGAGTACCGCTGTGGGTTCATCCAGAATCAGGATGCGGGCGCCGCGAAACAGGGCTTTCAGAATTTCCAGGCGCTGGCGATCGCCGACCGCCAGATCACCCGCCAACAAGTCCAAGCAAACATGCAGTCCTGTACTTTGCATCAGCGTTTCAAGCTGCACTCTGGCCTGCTTCTCTGCCTGGTAAAGCAGCGCGTTGGACTCAGCGCCAAGCATCACGTTCTCGATCACACTCAAGGTGTCCACCAGCATAAAGTGTTGATGCACCATGCCAATGCCCAAAGCAATGGCGTCTTGCGCACTGCGAATATGCGTGGCACGCCCGTCCACCCGAATCTCGCCCTTGTCGGCGGCGTAAAACCCGTACAGGATGGACATCAAGGTGCTCTTGCCAGCGCCGTTTTCTCCCACCAATGCGTGGATGGTGCCAGTCGGCACGCGCAGGTCAACCGATTCATTGGCGCGGACCTCGCCGAATCGCTTGTGCACTCCGATCATCTCAACCGCCCAAACCGGGGCGCTCAGGTCGGTGAGCACTTCAGTATTTGCAGGCGTTGTCGGCCATGTAGTCAGCCACCTTGATCTTGCCGCTGATGATGGCAAGGCGTGCCTCCTCCGCGGCGCGCTTCATGTCGGCGCTGACCAGTTTGGTGTTGTATTCGTCCATTGCGTAATCAACGCCGCCTTCCTTCAGCCCCAGCACGGTCATGCCGGGCGTGTAATTCCTGGCCACGTTGTAGACCGCAACGTCCACCCGTTTAAGCATGGACGTCAGCATGGTGCCCGGTTGCAAATGGTTCTGGTTGCTGTCGACACCGATCGCCAGCTTGCCAGCGTCCTTGGCGGCCTGGTAAACACCGACACCGGTGCCGCCGGCAGCGGCAAATACAACATCAGCGCCGCGGTTGATCTGCGCCTTGGCCAACTCGGCGCCGCGAGCCGGGT
>JANXLW010000239.1 GCA_025354965.1 Betaproteobacteria bacterium | reverse complement strand
GTGTTCCAGAGGGCCTTGACGTGGAAACCAATGCGCATGATTTGAGCAATCTGTTTCACCAGCTGGGACTTTCCGGCGAGGCGGGCGACGTCGATGCCTTTATCGCGACCCACCGCACCAAGCTGGGCAACAACTTGTGGGAAGCCGATTTCTGGAGTCCGGCGCAAGCCAGATTTCTGAAGAGCGCAATTGCCGACGACGCCGATTGGGCGTCAGCGGTTGACGATCTTGCGGTCCGGCTGAGCTGATGCCAGCACCGTCAATCAAGGGCTTATTTTCTTGACCCAGGCAACGTATTGGTCCATCCAGTCCTGCATGAATTTGCGGCTGCCGTCGCCGATGTTGCCGGAGCCATCAAACAAGCCCTCCTTGGCTTGAACGAAGGCTTCCGGCGGACCCATGGTGGGAACATCCAGGTAGGCCAGAATATTGCGTAAATGCTGTTGCGCCAGAGCCGTGCCGATGGCGCCAACGGAGGCGCCCAGAATGCCGGCCGGCTTGCCGGTCCAGGCGCTTTGGCCGTAGGGACGCGAGGCGTGGTCAATGGCGTTTTTCAGGACGCCAGAGATGGAGCGGTTGTATTCAGCGGTGACGAACAGCAAGCCCTTGGCCGCCTGAATCTCTGCCTTGAGGCGCTTGACCGATTCCGCCGGGCTGGCGTCATCGTCCTGGTTGTACAGCGGCAAGTCGCCAATTTGAAGCTGCGTGAAAGTGAAATCGGGCGGCGCAAGCTGCACCATGGCGCTTGCCAACTTGCGATTAAAGGAATCACGTCGAAGACTGCCGACGAGTACCGCAATCGGATATTGAGCCATGAGTTTTCTCCAGTCATAAATTGAAGCAGCCTTGCTGCAAACGCGCTGATATTGCACGCCAGTGCGTTGTCCCGCAGTGTGGCACCGTACAGACTAGGCAACTTACCTTAACCCAGTGTCAAGTGGGTGTAATTGAATGTAATTTCGAGGGCAGATGGCAACCCTATCCTGTGAATTTACCTGCTTGCAGGAGAAAATTTATAGCAGTATAATTGCACTGGAAAAGGAGTGCGCTATGTCTGCCATTGCCAAACCAGCTGCAAAAGCCGCATCTGCCCCAGCGGTGCTTTCCAAAGCGGTTGCCAGAGCTGCCGAGCGGTTGGGTATTTCGCGGTCCCTGTTGGCCAAAGTGCTGGGCTTGAGTCCGTCCACCATCACCCGCTTGTACGCGGGTGATTACCTGCTTGAGCAAAACCGCAAGGAATGGGAGTTCGGGCTGTTGTTTGTCAGGGCATTTCGATCGCTCGATTCGATCGTCGGTGAAGAAACCACGGCCCGCAAATGGCTCGTCAGCGATAACCGGGGGCTCAACGGTCGTCCCATCGATCTCATCAGCAACACCGAGGGACTGGTTCGTGTCGTCCACTACCTGGACGCCTCACGCGGTCTCGTCTGAGTCCCGCCCCTGGGAGGCGCGGGCGTGGCGTATGGTGGAGGCGCAGCACACTGCATCGACGATGAAGATCGTTGATGATGCGGCTGAACAGGACCTGCTGGAATCACTGCTTGAAGGCAGCAAGCCATTGCAACCTGCTGCAACAGCAATGCTTGATTACCTGTTGGCGACCCCTTTTCGCTATCACCCACGGCGCGGTGGTTCACGTTTTCGCGCGATCACCGATCCGGGCGTTTTTTACGGCGCACAGAGTGTTCGCACGGCCGGCGCTGAGCTCGGCTACTGGCGCTGGAAGTTTCTGCGAGACTCGGTCGAACTGGACCGGATTGAACCGGTCGCGCACACTGCGTTCCAGACCAGCATTGCAACGACTGCGGTCGATTTGCGTACGCCAGCGTTTAACGCCGACGCAGCGCTCTGGACACATCCCACAGACTACAGCGCTACCCAGTCTTTTGCCCAGACCGCCAGACAAGTACAGCTGGGCGCCATCGTTTACCAGTCGGTCCGTGACCCGCAGCCGGGCTGGTGCGTCGCGCTATTGAGCCCAAAGGCCTTCGCCCGGCGCAAGCCCCTTGCTTCGACGCAGACCTGGTGGCTTGCGGTACAGCAGGACGGTGTGGTTTGGCGCCGTGAACAGGAGTCGTTCATCTTCTCGGCCTCAGCAGGTTCTGCAACTACCCGGTGGCGCTGACGCGGTGTGTATTTTGTGGTGTCCGAACTTGCCAATTGCCGACGGCATATCGCGACCACCGGTGAGGCACGCCAGTTCA
>JANXLW010000221.1 GCA_025354965.1 Betaproteobacteria bacterium | reverse complement strand
CGCACCCGTCTGGCGGATGGTGCCGACAGCTACTTTCGCTTTAACGATGCTGACTTGGGTGAGCGCAATCCCAAATGGGTGAACAACGATTACGTCAAATTCATCCGGCTTGCGCAGTCACGGCTGGCCACGCTGGGCACTGGGGTGCTGGGCTACATCACCAGTAACTCGTACCTGGAAAGCCCCACGTTTCGCGGCGTGCGCCAAAGCCTGCTGCACACCTTGCCACACTTGCGCATTGTGGATTTGCATGGCAACTCCAAGCGTGGCGAAACTGCTGGCGGCGATGAGAACGTGTTTGAGATCACCGAGGGCGTAGCGATTGCTGTGGGCAACGTGCAGCCCGGCCAGACGCCGCAAGTAGAGCATGCCGATTTGACCGGGCCACGGCAGACCAAGTATGAAACTTTGATGGGCAAGGGCTTACAGTTGCTCGCAGCCTTCAAGCCGTCCGGTGAGCGGCTGCAACTGGTGCGCAGCGACAGATCGGATGTGGCCGAATATGAACGCGGCTGGCCTCTCACGCTGGTATTTCCACTTTGCAATTCCGGAATGGTGAGTAAGAGGGACAGCCTTGCATTTCAATTTGACAAGGCACGAGTCAAATCGATTTTGAAGGATATTCATTTCTTGGATCAAGCGGCCATAGTCGCTAAATATCCGCTTTCGAGCTGGAGCAGTAGAGACGGAAAGGTGGAATATGTAAAAAGTTCGGTATTGAGTACGGGACTCGATGAATCCAATTTCATAAAGTGCTTGTATCGCCCTTTTGATGAACGCTGGACCTACTACACATCGAAATCCAAAGGATTTTTGGCATGGCCTGTTCACGATGTAATGCGCCACATGCTCGATGGAAAAAATTTAGGGCTGATAAGTTGCAGGCAAATGTCGCAGTTTGATGAAGAGTGGTCATTGGTCGGTTCCACAAGGCGCCCTATTGAATGTTGCACTATTTCAAATAAGACCAAGGAAATTAACTATCTCTTCCCTTTGTGGCGAGACCAAGACGTGCAACGAGCGGCCAACTTGTCGCCGTCTTATGCTTTCGATCTTCAATCCGCCCTGAGCCTGTCACCTACCGATTACCGCCCCGAAGACCCCACCGCGCCACTGCACGCCGAGAAAATATTCCAGTACATCTATGCCGTGCTGCACAGCCCGGCCTACCGCCAGCGTTACGCCGCGTTTTTACGCACCGACTTCCCCCGCATCCCCATTCCCGGCAGCCGCAAAGTGTTCGACGCGCTGGCCAAGCTGGGCGCGCAACTGGTCGCTTGGCATTTGCTGGAGCATGCAGAGGCTATAAATATCGTAGCTGGTGGCGCACGTACTGCGGGGTCTACTGCCTGGTTTGGCACTGATTACTCGCTGGTGAAGGTGGCAGAGAAGTCGCGCGAGCTGGCGGAGGCAAGCCCTTCGACAGGTTCAGTGCGAACGGACCGCAGCTCTGTGCGAACGGAGGGTGGCTCAGGGCAGGCGGACCTTGTGGGCAAGGTGTTCATCAACGCCACCAGCGGTTTTGCCAACGTGCACCAGTCCATCTGGCAGCACACCATTGGCGGCTACCAGGTGCTGCACAAGTGGCTGGACGACCGGCGCAAGGCGGGCCGCAGCCTGAGCCAAGATGACATTACCCACTGGCTGCGCGTCTATGCCGCGCTGCAAGCCACGCAAAAGCTGATGGGGCAGGTGGACGAGGCGATTGAAGCCAATGGTGGCTGGCCCGGTGAGGGCAAGGACAACGCGCATGGCGCGTTCAGCCAAAACCACCCGCCACCCGATGCCGCCACGCTGGCCGCCGAGCAGATGGTGCAAAAAGAGCAGCTCAAGGCGCAGAAGAAGGCGGCCTTCGCTACCAAAAATAGAGCTGTTACTTTAAGTCCCACGGGGTTTACCAGCCTATTTGACTCTGATGATGACTTAGACGGGCTGGCGGCAGCATCGCGGAACGCGCAATGACGGAACCCGAAAATCATCCTGAAGCGCGTGTGGCGCTGTTCCAGAGCCGTGAAATCCGCCGTACGCTGCACAACGACGAGTGGTGGTTTGTCGTCACCGACATCGTGGCCGCGCTGACGGATGCCGCCGACCCGTCGGACTATTGGAAGAAGATGCGCAGGCGCGACCCCGATTTGAGCCTGGACAGCCAAGGGGGGGGACAAATTGACCCCTCCCTTGCTTTGGCGTTTGATACGGCGGGCGGGCGGCAAAAGCTGCAGTGCTGGAACGTGCAAGGCATTTTTCGGCTGATCCAGTCCGTCCCCAGCACTAAGGCCGAACCGTTCAAGCGCTGGCTGGCCAAGGTGGGCAAAGAGCGGCTTGATGAGATTGAAAACCCCGAGCTGGCCATGGGTCGCATGCAGGAGCTTTACGAAAAGAAGGGCTACCCCAAGGAGTGGATCAACAAGCGCCTCCGCGGTATCGCCGTGCGCCAAGACCTGACGGATGAATGGAAACAGCGCGGGGTGACCAACAGCCAGGAATTCGCCATCCTGACCAATGAAATCATGCACGGAACCTTTGCGTTGAAGGTTGACGAGTACAAGCAGGTGAAGGCGCTGGCGCGTGAAAACCTGCGCGACCACATGACCGACATCGAGTTGATTTTGACCATGTTGGCCGAGGCAACCACTACCAAGCTACACCGTGACCGTGATTCAGTTGGCATGGCGCCGCTCAAGAAGGATGCCAAAGACGGCGGAGCAGTGGCCGGTCGCACGCGCAAGGACATTGAGAAGCAGACTGGTAAGCCGGTGATCTCGAAAGAGAACTTCAAGCAGTTGGCGGTGAAAAAGAGCAGGAAGCTCAAGGCCTCGCCAAGCGATGAATGAAGATTCAGGCGCTGTGACCTGGTTCGTGGACGAGGCCGGTGACCCTACGCTTTTTGGAAAAGGCGGCAAGGTCGTTGCGGCCACCGAAGGCTGCTCACGGTTTTTTATTGTCGGGAAATTGGAGTGCCGTGACGTGGACGCGCTGACCGCCGATTTGGAGCGCTTGCGCAAGGATGTGGTGGCGGACCCATTTTTCAAGGACGTGCCATCGCTGGACCCGGCGCGCAAACGCACCGCTGTGCATTTCCATGCCAAAGATGATCCGCCCGAGGTGCGGTTCATGGTTTACAAGTTGTTGGCCCAGCACGACCTGCGCTTTGTGGCTGCGGTGCGCGACAAGTTGCGTTTGGTGGACTACGCCCTGCAGCGGCGCAGGATAGAACCGACGTACCGCTACGACCCCACCGGCCACGAGCTGTATGACGAGTTGACCCGGCATCTGTTTTCCCGCTTGCATGGCTGGAGTGACCACAAAATTGTGTTCGCGCAGCGTGGGCACAAACCCCGCACCAAAGCATTTGTGGACGCCATCGCCCACGAGGGCGACGGGTTTGCGCGGGACTTTGGCTTGTCAAAGCCCAAGCCAACGGAGGTGGTGTGTTCGGTGCCCAAGGACCATGCGGGATTGCAGGCGGTCGATTACTACCTGTGGGCATTGCAGCGCTTCTATGAGCGGGGCGAGGCCAGATACCTGAATTTTGTGTGGCCACAGACGTTAGAGGTCTTGGACTTGGATGTGGAGCCAACCCGTAAGAGCAAGAAATCTGCCCGAGAAAGCGGCATCTTCAATAAAGAACACCCGCTGACTTTGGAAAGTAGAGCGGGTGTCGGGAAGATGGATCGAGAGATATAGGATGAACCGAATCACCTCACGGCTTGAAGCCGATTTTTGTCTCTCGAAGTTTTAATTATAGCGAAACCCTGGAGGACGGGTTGAGGTTCAATGGGGGCGCGGCGTTTTGCGTTGG
>JANXLW010000194.1 GCA_025354965.1 Betaproteobacteria bacterium | reverse complement strand
ACAAAATGTTCGCCACGCTGAGCGAGCCATCGACGAAATAGTCATGCACATAGGGGTTGACTGAAAGCTTGGCCATCTTTGGAATCAACATGGACGGCACGTAGGCCCAGCGCTCCCTCCCGCTTGTCGCGTCAAAGGCGTGCAACATGCCGTCATTGGCGCCGACAAAAACCGTCGGCATAGGTGTTGCGCTCGAACTGTCGCTGACGTAATTAGGTCGCGAATGAACAATGTCTCCCAAAGCCGAGGCACGCTGGCGAAACGTACCGCTCAGTTGTTGCACTTCCTTGGTACGCACGCCACGCAAAAAATCGAGAACATCGCTGGAATTTCCCAAATTACCTTTCTGAGTGGCGTCCAAACTAGACCAGGCAAAGGGGATTTTTGTGCCATCACCCTTCAAGGTCACGATACGCCGGTTGACACCCTGAATATCAAGTTGATTCGCAGCGCCACCGCCCAACCAGGGTTGGGTCGCCATCGTAATATCACCACTTGCCGGCATACCGTAGGCAATCAGATTGCCACCCCAGAACTCTTTTTCGTACTGGCCGCGAAACAAAATCTCCTTGCCCGATGTGAGGTTGAAATCGGTGACGTCGTCCTGCGCGACGTAACCGACGGGTTGACTGGCAGGGGTAAACGGCGCAAACGCCAGAGTCAGTTTGACGGCCACCACCAGGGTGCCCAGCAAAACCAGGGTCGCCATCCAGATGGGTTTCATCGATAATTTGGTCATGTCACACCTCACTCTATTTAACGCAGATGCTGTAATAGCTTTGAACGAATTTGGACGCCCCACGGGCACTGGTGCCACGCCCGGTAATCAGGTAAGTGTTGACCCCCATGCTGCACACCGACTTTGCTTGCGCCCCCATGGACGAGCTGGAGCCCTGCAACAGATTGTTGGTCGACATCATTTGGATGATGTAACGTTGCGCGGTATTGCCCCCTACACTTTTTGAGTTGGCATCGCTCCAGGCCATCGTCAAGGGGTTATTGGTGGCGCCAATCGGCAACAATTCAGGCGTAACCCCGGCCGTGGTAAAGCCAGCGTTAAGGTAGTTGTAAACCGGTGGACTGGCCGTGGTGCCGGTGTTGAGCCAGCTCTCAGCACTGGTGACCGCCGCTTCGGCGTTGTTCATCGCACTGTCTTCAAACTGCAGGTTGCCGGCCAACTTGTACTGGGTATTGGAGGTGGTGACGGCCGTGATGCCTATCATCATGATCAAAACCAGAACCAACAGGGCAACAACCAGGGTCGCGCCTTTTTGCCGATTACACACTGGAGATTTCAGATTGCGTCGCATCGTGATCACCTTCCATTTCGCAATTCCACCACGGTGGTGAAAAGCTGGCGACGATAACTGTCGTTGGGAACATAGGCAGCCCGGTCGCCCATGACATAGCTATTGGCATTGGTATACCCCGGCTCAGTCGTCGCATTGCGGGCTAACAACCATATGCGCACCGATTTCACGCTATCCCAATCCGTGGCGGTGAGGTCAGAGGACGAGCCGTTGATAATGTTTACATACTGCGTGGTACTAGCGGCCCCCCCGATGCCATACTGCACGTTCATGCGTTCTATGCCGCTGGCAACCAGTTCGCTGGCCATGGAACCGTCGCTTTGCAGCGCAACCCGACGCAAGGCCGGCACCAGGGGACTTTCGTTCGCGGCTTCGGTAAACGGGCTGATGTAATAGACATACGTTTTGACCGGGAAACTTGCCAATGGCGTTGGCGAACCAAAGAGCGTCGGTACGGCCGTACCGCGGAACATCTGGCCAGCGGCGTAGCTGGACTGAAAGTAGACCGTGTTGGCGCTCAAAGTAGTGGCGGGCAAATTGTCCAGACGTCGTACTACCAAGAGGTCATTGCCATCTGAATAATTGGCTGCCGGGATGCAGTTTGCGGCAAATGGATTGAGTGATTGAGCGCCCCACAGTCCTTGGCGAATGTTCGCAACAAAAGACCCTGCCGTGGCGCCCGCCTCCAGACATTCGTTGCCCAATGCCCCCAAGGCACCCGGTGTGCCTGGCTCAGCCCATGTGTAGCCACGAAAGCCAGCCTGGCGCAACTCCTGCTTCATGGAGTTCAGCGCATATCGGCCATTGGTCATCAATTCGGAAGTACGATCATTGCTGCGGGAATTGCCGGAGTTGGTTGCCAGCACGCCGACCAGTCCGGCCAGAATACCCAGACCAATGGTGATGGCGATCATCATCTCGATCAAGGTGAATCCGGCCTGCCTGCTGGCACGCACAAACACCTTGCGACCCGATGCCGAAATGTACCTGTTCATGGCGCCACCACGGCATTACAGACAGTTCGGGTTGCGACATAGGAAAATTTCTCGCCTGTTCCATTGCTGCCAAATTGCGACGTAGAAACCGCCGCTGCATTGCTAGTGTCGGTGAGCCGATCAACCCACTGAAGGGTAATGGTGTAGGTGCTGGGCACACAAGCCTGGGTGTCGGTTTTGGCCGACCCATTCACCGTTTGATCGACCGTCCATGAGCTCTGCGGCAAGGTCGCGGCGACCGCACTTTGCCACTGTGCGAGATCGTAAGTCGCCAGATCAGCCGGCGCACAGGTTGCGGTCAAGCACAAATCGTTGGTGGCAGCGACTTTTGTATAGGTTGCTGAATTCCCTGCCACCTTGGCGTAATTTCCGGCCATCGCTCCCAGCGTGTTGGCCTCGATGCGCTCGGCCAGATCGGCGGCCAAAAACACAGCCTGGGTACGAAACTGGCCGCCCTGGTTCAGGCGCATGGCATAGGCTTGCAGCCCGGCCGTGCCCAATAACGCCAGCGAGATGACCAACAAGGTGACCAACACTTCAATCATGGAGAAACCGCGACCGGCCTGGTGCGAGTTGAACTGACTCGAAGCTCTTGGATTCATGTGTACGCCTACTGCTTGGAGATGTAGCCGGTGCCGGCCACGGAAACCACACGGGAAGTTGCGCCTGACCAGGTACCGCCCAATGTCAAAGTGGCCGCCGCCGCGCCAACGCCCTGCGAACTGTTGGCATTGAAACGCACTGATGCAGCAGAACCAGTCAAAGTCAGTGCTGCATCCAGCGCCGGGCGCACAATGACCGGGTTCGGGCTGGTGGCGGTCGATGCGTCGCAGGCATCATTGCCGTCCGCGTCGGTACACACCAACCACCCTGCCTGCCAATTGGCACCGGTTGCACAACCGGTGCCAGCCGCATCGCGCACGCACATCAGCATGCGGGTGTTGCGCTTGATGGCTTCACTGCGGGCGTGGTTCAAATCGCTGACTACCAGACTGAGAGCCGACTTCTGACGAAAGTCGCGCAGCGTTCCCACCAGTGACGGCACGGCAATCAGGGCCAGAATACTGGCTATCGACATGACGATGACCAACTCGATCAAGGTGAACCCGCGTTGCGACGCACAAAGCCTTGCTCTGGCACCCTGTGTATCAGTGCCAAGCGACATTGCAGCAATACTTCTGAGCTTCATGCCAGGGAGATTAACATCGACAACTATCCGGAACAGGTTCCAGTCGACGAGCGGCAATAATGGCTTGCCAAGCGGCAAGAGTCGCGCCACCGATTAACAACACAATGTCTGCCCGATTGCGATTTCAGGCTCAAACCAACACCATGGACAACCCGAAGCCGATGCGCCTGGCGCTCGATTTAGCAACTCGCGCAACGGGCCTGGCTGAACCCAACCCGCGCGTCGGTTGTGTACTCACGGCTGCCGACGGTCAACAGATCGGTCAAGGTTATACGCAGCAGGTCGGCGGAGCGCACGCCGAAATCATGGCGCTTCGTGATGCCAACGAACATGGCCATTCAACACTCGGTGCCACCGCCTTCGTCACGCTGGAACCCTGCTCGCATCATGGGCGCACCGGCCCGTGTTGCAACGCCCTGATTGCCGCCGGTATCAAGAAAGTAGTTGCCTCTATTGCCGACCCCAACCCGTTGGTAGCTGGCCAGGGCTTTGCAAAACTGCGTGCCGCCGGGGTTGCAGTAGAAATCGGTCCCGGCGCCATTGAATCGCGCGAACTCAACATCGGCTTCTTCAGCCGCATGATCCGCAAGACACCGTGGGTCCGGATGAAATTTGCTGCATCGCTGGATGGCAAAACGGCATTGAACAACGGCGCCAGCCAATGGATCACGTCCGAAGCCGCGCGTACCGATGGCCATGCCTGGCGTGCCCGTGCCTGCGCCGTGCTGACCGGTATTGGCACCGTGCTGGCGGATAACCCGCGGCTCGATGTGCGGTTGGCCGATGCGCCACGCCAACCCCATCTGGTAGTGGTTGACAGCCGCCTGGAGACGCCTTTGAATGCGCAGCTCTTCATCCCGCACCGCGCGCTGTACATCTACACCGCCAGCCAGGACAGTGGCAAGCGGGCGGCTTTGGAGGCGAAAGGTGCCAACGTCATTGTCCTGCCGGGTCAACAAGCAGGGACGCTCGACAAGGTTGACCTGGCTGCCATGCTGCACGATCTTGCCGCACGCGAAATCAATGAGTTGCACGTGGAAGCCGGTCACAAGCTCAACGGTTCCCTGATTCGTGAGGGCTTGGTTGACGAATTTCTAGTTTATCTGGCTCCAAAACTGATCGGCCAGGGCGCTGATATGGCCAGTTTCGGACCCTTCACGGAGTTGTCTCAAGCGATAGCCCTGGAGTTCAAAGCAGCTACGATGTTGGGCCCGGACCTGCGAATTGTGGTCCGAATTCCGGGACGTGACCGGTTTTAATACTTCACCGGACCAACCGCAACTACACCCGGTGCGAAGGCTCGGTTGTCGACACTTCAGGCGGTTTTCGGGTGTCAAGCGGGTGTTGGCCATTTTCCCTGCGAAAATAGCCCCATGTTTACCGGAATCATTACCGCTGTGGCGCGCATCGCAGCCGTTCACGCTTTGGGCAGCACTGCTACCCACGGCAAGCGTCTGGTCATCGCGTGCCCTCCCACCTATGTGGACGACGTTGGTTTGGGCGACAGCATCGCGCTCAACGGGGCTTGCATGACGGTGACCTCGATCGACCCCGCACAGAACCAGTTCACGGTCGACATCTCCGCGGAATCACTGGCCAGGACAGCCGCACTGGCGCAAACCGGCACTATCAACCTGGAGAAAGCGTTGCGTGCCAATGATCGTCTGGGTGGCCATCTGGTGTCCGGCCACGTTGACGGCGTCGGTAACGTGACTCATTTTTCTCAAGTGGGTGAAAGCTGGGAACTGCATGTGCTGGCGCCCCAACAGCTGGCCAAGTACCTGGCTTACAAAGGGTCCATCACGGTCAATGGCGTGAGCCTGACGGTGAACCAAATAAGGGATACGCCAGCCGGCTGCCAGATGAGCATCAACCTGATTCCGCACACTGTGCAAAACACAGCTCTAAGAACGCTCACGACCGGTTCACAGGTAAATCTGGAGATTGATTTAATCGCGCGTTACGTTGAGCGCATGCTCCAGTCGGACCCGCAGCAGACCAGCCTGCCTGAGCGCTAGCACTGACCCCACTGCCAAGCCAACACCAAAACCTCCAGAAAGTTATTTGCATGAGCATCCTCTCCCCCACGACAATTTCACCGGTTGACGAAATTGTGGTTGACATGCGCGCCGGTCGCATGGTGATATTGGTTGACGAAGAAGACCGTGAGAACGAAGGCGATCTGGTACTCGCTGCCGACCACGTCACCCCTGACGCGATCAATTTCATGGCGCGTTTTGGGCGTGGCCTGATTTGCCTGACACTCACCCGCGAGCGCTGTGAGCGCCTGCAACTACCGCCCATGACCGCTCGCAACGGCGACAAGAAGGGCACTGCCTTCACGGTGTCGATCGAAGCCGCTGAAGGCGTCACCACCGGCATCTCCGCCGCCGACCGGGCACGCACCATCCAAGCCGCTGTGGCCAGCAATGCGAGCGCCGATGACCTGGTGCAGCCCGGCCACATTTTCCCCTTGCAAGCGGTTGAAGGCGGTGTGCTGATGCGTGCCGGCCATACCGAGGCCGGTTGTGATCTGGCGGCGATGGCAGGTTGCTCGCCGGCTGCGGTCATCTGCGAGGTCATGAAGGACGACGGCACCATGGCACGTCTGCTCGATCTGCAACTTTTTGCCGCCGCCCATGGTCTCAAAATTGGCACGATCGCCGATTTGATCGAACACCGCAGCCGGGTCGAGTCCCTGGTAGAAAAAATGGGTTCACGCGCCCTCAACACAGCTTTTGGCGAGTTCACTGCCCATGCGTTCAAGGATAAGACCACGCACAGCGTTCATCTGGCCCTGGTCAAGGGGCAATGGCAACCCGGCGACACCATTGCAGCCCGTGTCCACGAACCGATGTCGATGTTGGACGCCCTCGAAGTAGGCCGTGCCATGCACTCCTGGAGTCTGGATGCCAGTCTGGCACGCGTCGCATTGGAGGGACAAGGGGTGGTGGTACTGCTGAACTGTGGCGAAAGTGCCGACCAGTTGCTGACTCAGTTTGACGGCACCGCCCGTGCCAGCCATGGTCCCGAGCGGGGTCGCATGGACTTGCGCAGCTACGGCATTGGTGCGCAAATTCTGCGCGAATGCGGCGTCCACAAGATGAACCTCATGGGCAGCCCCCGGCGCATGCCCAGCATGACCGGCTACGGACTCGAAATTGCCGGTTATATCTCCAAGTAAAGTAAACAAGGAACTACCCATGTTTGGTGCAGACAAAGGAACCACGGACGCCACTGACGATCGGTTGAACGGCAAGAAATTGACAATTGGCATAGTTCAGGCGCGCTTCAATGAGCCCATTACCAATGCATTGACCCAAGCCTGCAAGGCCGAATTGATCGCACTGGGTGTGCTGGAAAAAAACATTGATTTGGTGCTGGTACCGGGCGCATTGGAGGTTCCGGTCGCCTTGATGGCGTTGGCCGAGAAACTGAAGTACGACGCGCTGGTGGCAATCGGGTGCATTATTCGCGGCGAAACCTATCACTTTGAACTGGTCGCCAATGAATCCGGGGCTGGCGTCAGCCGGGTTGCGCTTGACTACCAATTGCCCATCGCGAACGCAATTCTCACAACCGAGAACCTGGACCAGGCAATCGCCAGACGAATCGAAAAGGGGCGTGACGCGGCCCTTGTCGCCGTAGAAATGGCCAACCTGCTGGAAGCACTTTGATGAATGACCAAAAGCCCAAGTCTGCCACCAGCCGCCCGCCGCGCCAGACCCGTACCGGACTGACCAGCACCGGTGTGCGCAAAGCGGCAGCGAAATCACAGCGCAGCCGTTCCCGCGAATTTGCCCTGCAGGCGCTTTACCAGACACTGGTTGGGAAAAACGCCGTCTCTGACATCGACGCCTTTACCCGAGACCTGGCGGGATTTTCGAAATCAGACGCGCTCCACTTTGATGCTCTGCTGCGGGGCTGCACCGCCGAAGCGACTGAACTGGACGCCCTGCTGCTACCTTTACTGGACCGCAAGCTGTCGGAAATTTCTCCGATTGAACACAGCGTCATGTGGATTGGCGCTTATGAACTCAAACATTGCCTGGATGTGCCGTGGCGTGTGGTACTTAACGAATGCATTGAACTGGCCAAGGAATTTGGCGGTACAGACGGGCACAAATATGTCAATGCCGTTCTCAATGGACTGGCGCCCAGTTTGCGTGGCGCTGAGGTTAACGTCGACCAGGGCAAAACACGCGCATGAGAGTTTCTGGTCGAGCCCAGCGGATTGAGCCTTTTTATGTAATGGAAGTCGCCAAGGCGGCGTCTGCGTTGGCACTCAAAGTGGCTCAAACAGAGTCGCCCATGGTGTTCCTGAACATTGGCGAGCCCGACTTTACCGCCCCCATGCTGGTGCAGGAAGCAGCCTGCAAAGCGATACGCGACGGCCTGACACACTACACGCAGGCGGTTGGCACGTCGGCGTTGCGGGAATGCATCAGCGACTGGTATTGGCAGCGTTTCAACGTCAAGGTTGCAGCTAGCCGCATTATGGTCACGGCCGGTGCCTCGGCCGCTTTGCAACTGGCTTGCCTGGCATTGATCGAATCGGGTGACGAGATTTTGATGCCAGACCCCAGCTATCCGTGCAACCGGCATTTTGTCAGTGCGGCAGACGGTACTGCAGTGCTGATTCCTACCACCGCCACCGAGCGCTTTCAGCTCAGTGCTGACAAGGTGCAAGCCGCCTGGAGCGACCGCACGCGTGGCGTGCTGTTGGCCTCACCGTCGAACCCCACCGGCACATCGATTCATCCGGATGAGTTGCGCCGTATTCACGCCGTGGTCAGTAACAGGGGTGGCATCACGCTGGTCGATGAAATTTATCTGAGCCTGAGCTATGACGCTCAATTTGGCCAGACAGCGCTGGCACTTGATGAGGACGTCATCAGCATCAACAGTTTCAGCAAATACTTCAGCATGACTGGCTGGCGGCTGGGCTGGATGGTAGTACCAGAGCGCATCGTGCCGGTCATCGAACGCCTGGCGCAAAACCTGTTTATCTGCCCCAGCACTATTTCTCAATACGCCGCACTGGCTTGCTTTGAGGCCGATAGCCTTGCCGAATACGAACGCCGACGCGCCGAATTCCAGGCCCGACGAGACTACTTCATTCCCGCCCTCAATGCTTTGGGACTGAGAGTGCCAGTCATGCCGGATGGCGCTTTTTACGCCTGGGCCGATTGCTCCGCTGCCTGCAATAAATTGAAAGTCAAAGACAGTTGGGACGTGGCTTTCGAGATCATGCAACGCGCCCACGTGGCGGTGACACCGGGGCGCGACTTTGGCAGCGCAAACGCGCGCAACTTCCTCCGCTTTTCCACTGCCAGTTCGATGCCCCAGTTGAAAGTGGCCATCGAGCGATTGAAAGTTCTGTTTTCATGACCGGCGATTTGCAGGCAACGCAACAATTCGTCTGGCCGGTGCGGGTTTACTGGGAGGACACCGACGCCGGCGGCATCGTGTTCTACGCCAACTACCTGAAATTTTTTGAACGTGCCCGAACCGAGTGGCTGCGCTCTCTGGGCATTGAGCAGCGCGCCCTGCGTGCCAGTACCGGTGGCATATTTGTAGTAAGCGAGACCCGTGTCCGATTTCACAAACCAGCGCGCCTGGATGACGAACTTATTGTTACAGCCTGGCCGCTTGATGTCGGTCGCGCCTCCATGACAATACAACAGCAAGCCTACCTGAGAAGACCCTCAGAAAACATCTTGCTTTGTGAGGGATCAATCCGCGTCGGCTGGGTCGATGCGACAAGTTACAAGCCAGTGCGAATCCCGCCAACCCTTCTGGAAATTTTGAAATGAACCAAGACCTGTCGATCCTGCATTTGGTACTTAACGCCAGTGTGGTCGTGCAACTGGTCATGTTGTTGCTGGTCGTCATCTCGGTATCGAGCTGGGCTGCCATATTTCGCAAACTGTTCGCCATCAACCGGGTTAAGACACTCAACGATGAGTTTGAACGCGACTTTTGGTCTGGTACCAGCCTGAATGACCTGTTTGCTGCCGCTGCCAAAAACGCCCGCGGATCGGGGCCCATGGAACGCATTTTTGCCAGCGGCATGCGCGAGTACCAAAAGCTGCGCGAAAAACGCATCGCCGACACCAGCACCCTGATGGATGGTGCCCGGCGTGCCATGCGCGCCAGCTTTCAGCGCGAGATGGACGTGGTCGAAACCAATCTTTCATTGCTGGCTTCGGTCGGGTCGGTGTCGCCCTATGTCGGTTTGTTCGGTACGGTCTGGGGCATCATGCATTCCTTCACCGGACTGGCATCGCTGCAGCAGGTCACGCTCGCCACCGTCGCTCCCGGCATTGCCGAAGCGCTGGTGTCAACCGCCATTGGTCTGTTTGCTGCCATTCCCGCGGTGGTTGCCTATAACCGCTTTGCGCGGGATATTGACCGCATCGCGATCAAGCTCGAAACCTTTATCGAAGAGTTCTCCAACATCCTGCAGCGCAATGTTGGCGCACAGTCGGCCTCCGGCCAGTGAAAGGGACCTGAGCATGCCATCCCTGGTCAGCCGTGGACGAGGTCGGCGCACCATCAACGAGATCAACATGGTGCCCTTTATCGACGTCATGCTGGTGTTACTGATCATCTTCATGGTGACGGCGCCGCTGATTGCGCCCAGTGTGATTGACCTGCCTAGCGTAGGCAGGGCAAAAAAGCAGCCTGACCAAGTGATCCAGATCATCCTTGGCAAGGATGAGTCGATTCAGATGAAAATTCAGGAGAAGTCTATCGCGTTGGTGCTGAGCGACGTGGCTGGTGCCGTCAAACAGGCGCAAAGCGGCGCCAACAATTCAGCAGTGGTCATCAGTGCCGACAAGCAAATCAGGTACGAAGCTGTTGTCAAAGTCATGGACACCTTGCAGCGTGCCGGTGTCCAGCGCGTCGGCTTGTCAGTGCAATTGACCAACTAGGGTAGTTGTATGCACGCGCTTGCTGATCGTCTTGAATTCGCGCCACCACCAACACCCGGCATGGTGCGCTCCATGGGTTTGGCCCTGCTGGCGCACGCCTTTTTGCTGGCGGCCCTGACCCTTGGCGTGCAGTGGAAAAGGGAGACGCTAACCGTCACGGCCGAAGCCGAATTATGGTCGGCTGTACCGCAACAAGCGGCGCCCAGGCTGATCGAACCAACGCCGGAACCGGTCAAGGCGCTGACTCCCCCGCCACCACCACAAGCCCAGCCCAAACCGACAGATGCCGACATTGCACTGGAACGGGAAAAGCTGCACCAGAAAAAGCTGCAGGAACTGGAAAAGCAGCGCAGTGAACAAGTGAAGCAGAAACAACTGCAAGACAAGCGCGATCAGGACAAAAAAGCCGCAGAGGACAAGAAAAAATCAGAGCAAGAGGTCAAAAAACTGGACGCCCAGCGCGCCGACAACCTCAAACGCATCGCCGGGCTTGCCGGTGCCGCCGGCGCGTCAACCTCCACCGGCACGGCGTTGCGCTCGTCCGGCCCATCTGCCGGCTACGGCGGTCGCGTCAGCGCCCGCATCAAGCCCAACATCGTGTTCACCGACGACATCGTCGGCAATCCGATCGCCGAAGTTGAGGTGCGAGCCGCCGCCAACGGCACCATCGTCAGTCGCAAACTGACAAGGTCCAGCGGCGTCAAATCCTGGGATGAGGCGGTGCTAAAAGCCATCGACAAAACAGATAAATTGCCACCAGATTCCGATGGTCAGGTACCCGGCGCTTTGATAATTTTCTTCAAGCCCAAAGACTAGGCTCACTCGTAAACTATCTCGGCCTTGCCGTGCTGGGCTTGTACCCGCCACGCGGCCAGAGCAGCATTGCTGGGAAAAAATTTGACCATGTCATTTAGCTGCAACTCTGCTGTGGCCGCGCCCGATTCACCGCGTCGTGACACCGCCAAACGAACCGTCAGACCGCGCAGCAGTTCACCTTGTTGCGTCACTTCGCGTTGAGCCGGAAATTCCTTGATCATTCTCGCCACATCGGGCGCCTTGACGTCAATGTCGGCGTTGACGGCAACACGCAGGAATTTACCGAAACGGCAACGCGCCTGGTCCAGATCCCAGATCTGCGTCACCGTCAGTTGCATGCCGCCCGAAAAGCGGTCCGGCTGCAGCTTGCCCATGACAATCACCAATTCATCGTCTTTGAGCAAGTCGCGGTGCGCGCTGATCAAGGCTTCATCGGCACGGGCCTCAATCACTCCGGATTTGTCGTCCAGTTTGAACAGCGCCAACTTGCCACGCTGCCCGTTGATAACGCGAAAATCAGCAACAACGCCAGCCAGCAGTTGCGGTTCGCGCGTATCAATCAGGTCGCCAATCTGACGCCTTGCAAAGCGACGCACTTCCAACGCAACCTCGTCAAAAAGGTGGCCTGACAGATAGAAGCCGACGGCGGTTTTTTCAAACGTCAATCGTTCTTTCACACCCCATGGCGTAGCTTCCACCAGATCGGGCTCCTGCGTGCTGGAGCCGTGGTCATCGGTACCACCCGTGTCGAACAATCCACCCTGGTTGGCGTTGGCGGCGGCCGCGGCACCAAACTCCAGAGCCCGGTCGACGGAGGCCAACAGGCTGGCGCGGTTGAGCGAAATGGAGTCAAACGCACCGGCCTTGATCAAGGCCTCGACGGTCCGCTTGTTGATGCGGCTACGATCCACCCGCACGCAAAAGTCAAACAGGCTCTTGAACGCTCCGACCTCAGCGCCTGAAGGACCCGCGCCACAACCGACTCTGGCCGCCACAATCGCTTCAACGGCCTGCTGGCCGGAGCCTTTGATGGCGCTCAGGCCATAGCGAATCATCTTGTCGGAGATCGGTACAAAGTTGCTGCCCCCACGATTGACGTCAGGTGGCTCAAAGCTCAGCCCCATCTTCAGCGCGTCTTCGAACAAGACCTTGAGCTTGTCCGTGTCGCCCATTTCCACCGTCATGTTGGCACAGAAAAACTCAGCCGTGAAATGCACTTTGAGCCAGGCCGTGTGGTACGCCAGCAGAGCATAGGCGGCAGAGTGCGACTTGTTGAAGCCGTAACCGGCAAACTTCTCCATGTGGTCAAAAACTTCATCAGCCTTTTGCTGACTCAAGTCGTTGCGAGCGGCACCGTCACGAAATATCTGCCGATGTTTGGCCATTTCGTCGGCGTCTTTTTTTCCCATGGCGCGGCGCAACATGTCGGCACCACCCAGCGAGTAGCCGCCCAGGATCTGCGCCATCTGCATCACCTGTTCCTGGTACACCATGACGCCATACGTTTCGCCCAGAATGCCTTCCACGCGCGGGTCCGGGTACTCAACCGGCTCACGACCCAGCTTGCGCGCAATGTAGGTCGGGATCAGGTCCATCGGGCCGGGCCGATAGAGCGCATTCATGGCGATCAGATCTTCCAGTCGCGTCGGCCGGGCGTCCCGCAACATGCCCTGCATGCCGCGACTTTCAAACTGGAATACGGCCTCAGTCTGGCCATCGGCAAACAACTTGTAGACGGCCGCGTCATCCAGCGCCAGGTCTTCATACGAAAAACCTTCGCGCCCCTTGTGCCTGGCAACAATCAGGTCTTTCGCATTCTCCAGGATGGTGAGTGTGGCCAGCCCCAAAAAGTCAAACTTCACCAGACCAATCGCCTCGACATCGTTTTTGTCAAACTGACTTACCGCAGAGTCGCTGCCTGGCTGCTGGTACAACGGGCAAAAGTCAGTCAGTTTGCCGGGTGCAATCAACACACCGCCGGCGTGCATGCCAACGTTGCGGGTCATGCCTTCGAGCTTGCGGGCCAGTTCCAGCAGAGTCCTGACGTCTTCCTCTTTACTTTCACGTTCCGCAAGAATCGGCTCAGCCTCAATGGCATATATGGTTTTGTCGTCTTTCTTTCGATCCGCTGGCGGCAACTGCAGGCTGACACTGAGACCCGGCTTGTTCGGGATCAGCTTGCTGATGCCGTCGCAAAACGTATAGCTCATGTCCAGCACGCGACCGACGTCGCGCACTGCGGCGCGGGCTGCCATGGTGCCAAAGGTGACAATCTGGCTGACTGCCTCCTTTCCATATTTCTCTTTAACGTAATCAATGACACGGTCACGGTTGCTCTGACAGAAGTCGATATCGAAGTCGGGCATCGAGACTCGCTCCGGATTCAAAAAGCGCTCAAACAGCAGGTTGTATTGCAATGGGTCAAGGTCGGTAATCTTCAGCGAATACGCCACCAATGAGCCGGCGCCAGAGCCGCGCCCGGGTCCGACCGGACAACCGTTATTTTTGGCCCAGTTGATGAAGTCGCCGACAATCAAAAAATATCCGGGAAACCCCATTTTCAATATGGTGCCGATCTCAAACTCCAGCCGTTCGAGATAGCGCGGCCGCGCCATCTCGCGTTCAACTGCATCCGGGTACAAGCGAGCCAGTCGCTCCTCCAAGCCCTCATGCGAGGCATAACGAAAGTATTCTTCCGGTGTCATGCGCAGTCCATTGACCTCGGGCGTCGGGAACTCCGGCAATTGGGGTTTGCCCAATTCCAGCGTCAGATTGCAGCGCTTCGCGATTTCCAGCGCATTGGCCAGGGCCGAAGGAACATCGGCAAACAGCGTCTGCATCTGCAGAGTCGATTTGAAATACTGCTCGCGCGTGAAGCGGCGCACGCGCCGCGGGTTGCCCAGAATTTCTCCCTCGGCAATGCACACTCGCGCTTCGTGCGCCTCATAGTCGTCCGCCAGCGTGAACTGCACCGGGTGCGTGGCCACCACCGGCAAACTGGCACGCGCGGCGAGCTGCACTGCTGCGGTGACATGGGTCTCATCGTCCGGGCGTCCGGCGCGCTGCAATTCGAGGTAAAAACGATGCGGGAAGATGCTGCCCAACTGCAATGCAGCATCCAGCGCACGCGTCTCGTCTCCTTGTACCAGCGCCTGCCCCACCGGCCCCGCCTGCGCACCAGACAAGGCAATCAACCCTTCGTTCAGTTCCTTCAGCCAGGCCAGTTTGACCGACGCCTGCATCTTGCCCGAGTTCTGCATCCAGGCGCGCGCCAGCAATTGCGATAAATTGAGGTAGCCCTGCTTGTTTTGTACCAGCAGCAGCAAGCGACACTGTGCGGACTCGTCCTGGCCCAAAGCCTCCAGCCAGATTTCAGCCCCGATCAGCGGCTTGATGCCCTTCTTGCGAGTTGCCTTGTAAAACTTGATGGCACCAAACAAGTTGCTCAAATCTGTGATGGCCAGTGCCGGCTGACTGTCCGCTGACGCACAACTGGCGATATCATCAATACGGTTGGTACCGTCAACGACAGAAAATTCGGTGTGCAGGCGCAGATGGACAAACATGAATCATTGTAATTTGCGGGACAGACCGTGATAACACGAAATGCGCGTTCTCTGACCTAAACTGATGCCAGGAAAACGTCGGGGTAAAAGTTTTGAAAATTCTCGTAGTAGATGATCATGCCTTGGTGCGTGAGGGCCTGCGCCACGTACTTAAGGGGCTCGATGAACAGATCGAGGTGCTCGAAGCGGCGCACTGTTTTCACGCCTTCGATTTGGCCACCCGGCACCCCGACATCGATCTTGTGCTGCTGGACTACCATTTGCCCGACATGAACGGACTTGATGCGCTGGCAATCTTTCGCAAGAATCATCCAGAACTTCCCATCGTCATGTTGTCCGGATCGGTCAACCCGCACACCGTGCGCCAAGTACTGGACCGCGGCGCAGCGGGCTTCATTGCCAAGGCCAGTATGAGCAGCGAACTGCTGTCAATTTTGCGGCTGGTTCTGGCCGGTGAGGTCTATGTACCGCCCGAGCTGCTCATGGCAAGTGGCATGCCGTATGTAGCAGGTGTCAACCCAGATCTGTCGTCGCCTCAATTGACATCGCGTCAGGAAGAAGTGCTGAAACTGCTCCTCGACGGCCGCTCCAACAAAGACATTAGTCTGCTGCTGCAACTTTCGGATGAGACCACCAAAAATCATGTGACTGGCATTTTGCGAGCATTTGGCGTTCAAACCCGCGTCCAGGCTGTTCTGGCAG
>JANXLW010000093.1 GCA_025354965.1 Betaproteobacteria bacterium | reverse complement strand
TAAGTGTTCTGAACCTTTGCCCACCAGTTGCGCGACAGTGGCACGGTCTACCACATGGTTTCGATAGGGCGGTGGCAAATCAGCCAGCATGCGGTTCAACACCACAACGAAGTCACCCAAGGTATCGACCAGGGTGCCGTCCAGGTCCATGATGACGGCGTCGACGTCAAACTGACCCAACACATTGGTCATTTGACCAACTGGTTGAGCTGAATAATGGGCATCAGAACGGCCAGCACAATCAGCATCACGACCACGCCCATGGCCACAATGAGAAGCGGCTCCAGCAAGGTGGCCAGTTGCATGGCGCGGCGTGCGACCTCGGTGCCGAGTTGTCTGGCAGCCCGCTGCAGCATCAACGGCAATTGGCCGGTTTGTTCGCCCAAGCGGGCAAACATGGCAAGCAGTCCGGGAAAGCGCTTTTTTTGCGCCAGAGCCGAAGCCAGCGGCGCACCCTCACGTACCAGCACCAAGGCATCCAGCGCGTCGGCGCGCATGGCTGTATTGGACAGCGTCTCGGCTGCCGCCTGCAATGCTTTCAGGATCGGCACGCCGGCCGCCGAGAGCATCGCCAGGGTGTTGGCAAAGCGTGCTGTGTTGTAGCTGCGCGCCAGTTTGCCCAGGATCGGCAGCGTCAGCCAGGCGGCATCAAATTTCTCACGGAATTGAGCGTTGGCCAGCGCCAGCCGGGCACCCATAGCCATCAAAACAATGGCGACCAACATCAACCAGCCATAGCTTCGAACGAACGTGCTGACACTGATCATGATGACCGTCAAAATAGGTAGCGCGCGCTTGCTGCTGGCAAACACGTGGGCCACCTGCGGCACCACATAAGTCACCAAAAACAGCACAATAGAGATCGCCACCAAGGTCACGATAGCCGGGTAAAGTGCGGCGCCCACCAGCCTGGCCTTGAGCGCCTGTTGCTCTTCCAGGTCATCGGCCAGGCGCTCCAGCACCAGCCCCAGGTCGCCGCTCTGCTCGCCAGCGCCAATGACCGCAATGAAGATGCTGGAAAATTCCCGCGGATGTTGCGCCAGCGCGCGTGAGAAGGTGGACCCGCCGTTCACTTCGGCGCGCAGCGAAGCCACCAGATGCTGCTGTGCCTCTGATTCGGCTTCGTCGGCGAGCGAGGTCAAGGCGCGTTCCAGCGGCAGCCCGGCCGATACCAGCCCGGCCAGCTGGCGCGTCCACACGCCCAGGCCGGTGGCATTGAAAACGCGCCGCTTTAACCGGCCACCCCTTGGCATCAGTCCATCCTTGCCAGGCACCTGTCCCCCTTCGGCGCCGACCACTTCCACCTTGATCGGCACCAGCGCCTGGCCGCGCAACATGCCACGCGCCGACTTGGCAGAGTCGGCCTCGATCACGCCTTTACGGGTGAGTCCTTCGGCTGTCAGGGCTTCGAATGAATAGACCGGCATGCGCTAGTCCCGCGTAACCCGCACCAGTTCTTCGCGCGATGTCAAGCCGCACTGCACCAGCCGTTCGCCATCGTCGCGCATCAGCATCATGCCGGCGGCCAGCGCGGCGGCACGAATATCGGCTTCCGAGGCGCGACCGTGAATTTGAGCGCGGATGGCGTCATCTGTCACCAACAGTTCGAACACGCCAGAGCGGCCCTGGTAACCGGTCTGACCACAGGACGCACAGCCATCACCCTTGCAAGTGGTACATAGCTTGCGCACCAGCCGCTGCGCCAGCACACCCAGCAGGGATGAGCTGAGCAGGAACGGTTCGACGCCCATATCGGTCAGGCGTGTCACGGCGCTGGCGGCATCGTTGGTGTGGATGGTGGCCAACACCAGATGACCGGTGAGCGAGGCTTGAATCGCGATTTGAGCGGTCTCGAAATCGCGGATTTCACCGATGATGATGATGTCGGGGTCCTGCCTGAGAATGGCGCGCAATGCCTTGGCAAAGGTAAGCTCGATTTTGGCGTTGACCTGGGTCTGGCCGACACCCGGAAACTCATACTCAATCGGGTCTTCCACCGTCATGATGTTGCTGTGGCCGGCATCGAGCCGACCCATGGCGGCGTAAAGCGTGGTGGTCTTGCCGGAGCCGGTTGGACCGGTTACCAGCACGATGCCGTGCGGCTGCGTCACCAGATGCTCAAAGCGCTGGAGTACATCGCCCTGCATGCCCAGCGCTTCCAGGCTCAGGCGCCCTTCCGATTTGTCGAGCAAGCGCAGCACCGCCCGCTCGCCGTGCGCGCTGGGCAGCGTGCTGACGCGCACATCGACGGCGCGGGTGCCAATGCGCAAGGAAATGCGGCCATCCTGCGGCAGGCGCCGCTCGGCAATATCGAGATCGGCCATGATCTTCAGGCGCGAAATGAGAGCGGCATGCAAGGCGCGGTTCGGTTGCACCACCTCGCGCAAAGTGCCGTCAACCCGGAAGCGCACGCTGGAGTGGCGCTCATACGGTTCGATATGGATATCACTGGCGCCGTCACGCGCGGCCTGCGTCAGCAGCGCATTGAGCATGCGAATGATGGGCGCATCGTCCGAGGTCTCCAGCAAATCTTCGATGGCCGGCAGATCCTGCATCATGCGTGACAGGTCGGCATCGCTTTCCACTTCACTTACCACCGCCGCCGCGCTCGATTCACCTTGCGCATAGGCGGCGCTGATGCGTTGAATCAGAACCTGTGCGCTCAGCGCCTCGATCTGGCGCACCGGATACTTGCGCATGACCTCGCTCACCGCGCTGACGCCCGACTCGGGGTGCAGGCACAGCGTCAGCTCATCCGACTCTTCTTCCAGCAGCAACTGGTGGGTTCGCGCGAACGCGTAAGGCAACGGGTAGCGCATGGCAGCGGGTTCCCGGTTCAGGGTTGTCTTTGGATGGCTGGCACGGCGCCTGGCGCGACCGGCAAGGCTGGCAACTGCGCGGCGTCGTTGATGGGCACCATGGTGCTTGGCACTGGTTGCGCTTCTTTCTGGCCGGAACGCATCGACTCGTAACGGTCCACCGACAGCCGCTCAGTGGCGGCGGCGTCACGCACCACCACCGGGCGCAGAAAAACCATCAGGTTGGTCTTCTTGCGGGTGCGCGTCTCGCTCTTGAACAGGTTGCCAAAAAATGGCACGTCGCCCACCACCGGGATTTTCTCCTGGTTGCCAGAATACTCGTCCTGCAACAAGCCGCCCAGCACCACTACGGCACCGTCTTCTACCAGCACGTTGGACTCGATCGTTCGCTTGTTGGTAGTCGGTCCGTTGACGGCGTTGACGGTAGACGCCAACACGCTGGACACCTCCTGGAAAATGGTCAGTTTGACGGTGCCGTTCTCGCTGATTTGAGGTTTGACCTTGAGCGTCAGACCGACGTCCTTGCGCTCAATGGTCTGGAACGGGTTGACCGAACCGCTGGTGCCGCCGGTGTTGGTGAACTGGCCGGTTACGAACGGCACATTCTGCCCAATGACAATCTTGGCTTCTTCATTGTCCAGCGTCAGCAAATTGGGTGTCGACAGGACATTGCCGGTGCCTGAATCTTCCAGAAAACGCGCCAAAAACCCCAGCACGTAAACGCCGTTGGTATTGTGCGCGACACCGAGATTGGCCCCTCTGGCAAGCGACGGTGTGCCATTGGCGACCGAGGTCGACAAGTTGATGATGTTGCTGATGCTGGTGCCAAAATTAGTACCCAGCAAGCCAATGTTGGCGGAGCCCGCACCACCCAGCGCGCCTTGCCACTGAATGCCGAATTCGGCCGCCCGGTCAGCGCTGACCTCTGCAATCAGGCTCTCCACAAAGACCTGGGCGCGCCGTGCGTCCAGCTTGTCGATGACGGCGCGCAGCTGGCGGTATTGTGGTTCGGGTGCCGTGATGATGAGCGAATTGGTGGCGGCATCGGCCTGCACCTGACCACCGGTGGCCGACACCGTGGCGCCAGCCGCCGTCGTGCCTGCGCCAGCCGTCGCGGCGGCGGCTGGCGCCTGTCCGGTCATGGCAGCGCGCAAGGTGGCGGCCATTTTGGTGGCGTCGGCATTTTTCAGGTAAACGACATAGATATTGCCGGCTTTGCCATTGCTGCCCGCGTCTGTGGGTTGGTCAAGCTTGTCCACCAGCGACTTCACCAACGCCACTCGGGCCGGGTTGGCGGCACGCAAAATCAAGGTATTGGAGCGCGGCTCGGCGACCAGTGTGGTCTTGAAAGATGTGTCAGCCCCCGGCGCGGCTCCCGATGACTCCACCAGCCGCAACACCAGCGGCGCCAGATCAACCGCAATGGCGTGCTTGAGCGGCAAAATCTCCACGTCGCTGGCGTTGGAGACATCCATGGCGGCGATGATGCGCGCAATGCGACGCAAGTTGTCTGCGTAGTCGGTGATGACCAGTGAATTGTTTCCCGGGTTGGCGTTGATGGTGTTGTTGGGACTGATCAACGGGCGCAAAACGGCCACCAGATTGTTGGCTGATTCAAAGTTGAGTCTGAAAATCTGTGTCGTGATCTGGTTGCCGATGGCGCCGCCGCCCGGATGCGCATCGTCGCTGACCGACACCGCGCCGCTTTGCAGCTTGGCATCGGCCTCCGGCACCACTTTGTACAAGCCAGCCGACTCCACCATGGTGAAACCCTGCAGTCGCAGCGCGGCCAGAAACTGGTTCAAGGCAACTGTTTTACTCACCGGCTTCTCGGTGACCAGTGTGAGGGTGCCCTTGACGCGCGGATCCACCACCACATTGGCGCCAATGATGTTGGCCATGGCACGCGCCACCGCCTCGATCTCGGCGTTGTTGAAGTTCAGCGTGATCGGCTCGCCCGGCTTGGCCGAGGCGCTGGTTTGTGCCTGCAAATTGAAGGACAAAAGGCCAGTGGTAGCCGCCACCAAAGCGCCAATAGCCATCAAATAAATGGCATTTGATCGACGCCGAAAAATACGGAATTTCATACGGTTCAACCCACTTTGATGATGGCGCGCGCGCCGTCGCGACGCCCGATGATGTTCAGAAGATTAGACAAAGCGTCAAGACGCTCAGGCGCGGCGCTGGCGAGCCCCTCAAACCGGAGCTTCGCCCCCACCCACTGACCGCTGCCTGACAATTGTAGACTGCCCTCCAGCGTTTCCAGCGTCAGGCTGGTGGTTGCGCCACCCAGCAATGTGAAGCGATAGCTGCCCATTGGTTTGAGCGTGGACAGGCGCGACGATATTTGCGTGGCATCAAGCTGGGCCCGTCCCGCAATCAACAGGTGTCCGAACGCCCATTCCAAAACCAGCCCTTGCGTTGACAGGTTCAGCTGGCCCTCCGCCTGCACCGTGTTCCATGGCGTACCGAGCCCGGTAAGCCATTGCGCGGGCCATTGCGACAAGCCGTCCGTCAGCACCAGTCTGGCACCACCCCAGCGCGGCAGCAAGGCCCAGCGCCAAGGCTGCTGGGTACAGCAGTCAGCGTGCAGATCAGCCGTCAGCCCCGACCAGTGGGGCCGAATGAGCCAGGTCAATCGACCAGGCAAGGTGGCGGCATCGGTGCTGCCAGCACCGCCGGCCAACACCAATCGGGTCGAGCCATCCCACACGGTTCCCCTGGCATCTTCAAAAACAACACGCCCGCCCATGCCCTGTTGCAAAGCCGCCGTGAGCCAGTGGGCAGGCGCATTCAGCAGCGTCGTCAGCAGCAACCCGAGCAGTGCTCCGGCCAGACACCACGACCATGGTGCGCGCAGTTGATGTCTGGCTGGTGGCGTTGCTGAACTGCGTGACATGGTTCGAGCGGTGCCTTGCCCTAGCGAGCCGGCGGCGCGCCAAAGTTCAACGCCAGCGTGCCATCCCAGGTGCCAGCGGCGCTGCGCAGCAGGCGAGCCTCGGTCGGAACACTGCGCGCATTCAGGCGCACTTGAACCAACCACTGGGCCACGGCGTCGGCCGAGGCACCTTTGAATGTGACGGTGGCACGCTCACCGACCAGCACCAGTTGTGCCGTGGTACCCAAAGGTTTCATGGAGGCTTCCAGCAGGCGCCGCGCGTCCTCGAATGCGATCCGGGGTTGGGCTTGGAAAGTTTTTGCCTGCGCTTGCATCCGCTGCATCTGTTGCAGCTGAGCTTCAAGCAAACGGCGTTGACCGTCGGCGGCACGCAATGTGGCCAGGGCCGGCGCCAGCATGACCCACCATAAAAAGGCGCCCAAAACCAGCGCCAGTGCTGCCAGCAGCATTTGCTTCTCGCGCGGTGAAGCAGCGCTCCAGCGCTGCGCAACAATGGCCGGCAATTTCATGGTTCAGACACCTGTTTGACCACCAGGGCGTCGCCCTCGACGTTGGCCATATAGCCTTTGGGTTTGAGCATAAAAGATATCGCAGCTGCGGCCGTCGGTTTTAGCGCGAGCCCTTTCAAGCGCAACTCACCGGCCGCATACTCAATGGCCGTGGGCGTCGTGTTGGCCGGAATTAAAACCCCAACTGTGCCCATCATGACGTCCAGGTCGCGACCCGACGAGGCGCCGCTGGCCTGTTGCAAAGCAGCCACTTCCTTGGCCATCTGGATCGGAGCATCGACCACCACCCGCACATTGGGGAATGTGCTGATCAGCAGGTCGCGAATCGCGGCGCGTTGGGCGTTAAGCCGGGACTGCTCTTTCCAGGCCCAGGCGTTCAAGCCAACCAGGTTGACGAGCAACAGTGCCACAAATGCAACCCGGGCAGCTCGCCAGCGTGGTGCGCGCAGCAAGTTGCTCACTGATTCCGACACGCGCTTCCAGGTTCTGGCGCTGCTTGAATTCACCAAATCGAACTGCGCCAGGTCCCAGGCAGACTGCGCGGCCTGCAGGCGGCGTTGCCCAACCTGTTGCAGCGTAACGGTGCGTTTGAACAACTGTTCGGTCAAAGCCGCCACCGCCGGTTCGGCCACAATGCTGCTCGACTCGGGCCAACTCAAAAGTGCCACCGACGCTGCCGACAGGGGCCACACCGTTACCGCCCCATCAGCCGAGAAAACCATATGTGCCTGCTCCGGCTCACCCATGACATAGAGCGCGTCAGGCAATGAATCAGGCGCAAACTCAGGCACGATGCGACTGACCGGTCGCCCCGACTGTTCCAGTGCCTGCAGTGCAGCACGCAACCAGGCCCGGTCACACACAGCCACCCAGACCGGCACGTCGTCGCGGGCTTGTGGCTCTACTGCAAAGTGAAGTTGCGCCGTCTCGTCCAGCAGATAGTCTTCCAGCAGCCCTTCCAGCACTGCCCGCAAACGGAGGGCACCACCATCCTGAAAAAGATTGCGCCCCAGACTTCCTTTGGGCAACTGGACCTGATGCCAGGACAGCTTGCGCGCGGGCACCAGCGCCACCACATCACTTACATTGCCCGCCATTGGCAACAGTGCCAGCGGTGCGCGCGACTGCTCTGCAACCGAGCTACCGTCCGCTGTCAGCAGATAGTCGTACAACGCACTGGCGTCGGCCGGCTCTGTGATGAGGGTAACGATAAGGGTGGTCATGCGCGGATCTCAGCCGTTATTGTAGGGGCGCCGGCATCTGCACCACGCCGCGCCGGCGCCATAAAGTTTTGACATCCAGGCCGTCTCTCTGCACCACAGTTTGTTCTTGCACCGTGGTCTGGTCGACCTGCAACTTGCCGCGAACTTCAAAGAAATGAGTGGTCACGCTGTGTTGGCCGTCATTGAACTGCGCGGCAGCATTGCCGCCAGCTTTCCTGACATCAGCCAGCGATGTGAAGTGCGACGTGTTGCGGGTGCGCACCAGGCGGTTGGCATCGGCCAGCTCAAATGCCTCCACACAGGCGTAAATCACCTCCGCTGTAGCGGTGTTCAGATTGACCGGTGTACGCATCGGCAAGACGGTGACGAAAGGTCGCAACCGGGCAATGGTCGATGCCGACAAACCGACCCAAGCCAACTGGTCCGGGTCTTGCGGCAACAACGGTACCGTGCTGTTGGCACTGTCTTCGGCGCTGCTGCTTTGCGCCAGGCGCAAGTTGTCTGCCATGACGGCAAGCTCGCTGGCAGGCAAGTTCAAGAGATCAAAAAGTCGGGCAAAGACAAGTCGGCTGGGTTCGTGGACTTTTCCGTCCATGACCAGATTGGCGATGTTCAGCTTGCTTTGCAAATCGACGATCTGGCCGGACAGGAAAGCGTCCTGCGTGTCGTCGGCCGCCAGCGCATCACTGCGGTCGGCGGCCAAAAATGTGGACAAGCGGGCTTGCTCCAGTGGCACCGCCCACGGTTCGGCCAAATGGTCGGCGCCGCCCTTGCGTGCGTCTTCGATCAGGATCAGCCTGGCCCAATCCAGTGCACCGGTCAGAACCCAGGCCGACTGGGTGCGGCTGCGCTCCGCCGCCTCGACCTCGACACCGCGCCACTGCTGCCACAGGGTGGTTGAGGCAAGCGTGGCTACCAGCACCACCGTTAGCATGGCGGTCAAAATGGCGGCGCCACGCTGTTGCGGCCATTTCAGGCGCTTCATTTGCCACCCCCAACGCTGGGTCGCAACCAGTCGCGCGTCACGCTGCCACTGATGGCTTGACCCGGTGCCAGTGTCAACACCAGACGGACACCGTCTGGAATCACGGAGGCACCCACCACCGGGGTGGCCGGTGCCGCGCCTTCGCTGGACAGTGGATTGCTCCACGCATCGGCGCGGTAGTAATAAATTTGCCACTGATCGATAGGCGCCAGGCGCACCTCGTGCTTGCGCTCTTCAGCACCGGCATTTTGTGCCCACAGGGAAGCGTTTTGCCACGCCAATTTCAGTTCACCGCGAGTTGTCAATGGCGCCGACTGCCAGCGCAGCCACTGACCGCTGCCATCAATGACGCGACGCGACCATGCCACCACCCTCAACCCTTCACCCGGGGTGGTCATGCCACGGCGCAGGATGCGCAGTGAACGACCATCCCAATCCAGGCTCGGGCTGTTGGGTTGTGGTGCGATGGCGTCAAGGTCAGCCCCCCACTGCGCCAGCCCGGCCTGCAAAGCCAATACTTCGTCAGAGTGCTGGCGCATCCGCGACTGCGCGCGTGTCATGCCGTCCAGACCACGCCAGCTCAAGGCGGCCATCAGCGCCATCAGGCCAATCGCCACCAGCAACTCGATCAGCGTAAAACCGCCAATCCGGCGCGACGCAGACAGATGCTTTTTCATCAATACCTTCCCACCACCGTGGACAGCCGCAGCACCGGGGTCTCACCAGTCAGCACTTGCGCATCGAGGCGACGAAAATTCGGGTTCGGTGTAGGGCGCACGGACATGGCCACGGTGAACACCTGCCCGGCCTGCTCACAGGCGACGCTGCTGTCACCGACACCCGGCATCTGCCGGGTCAGGCGCACCTTGATAAGTTCATTCTCGGCACACGTCTGAGCCAGCAAAAAGTCCGACTGGCGTTGCGCCTGGCGCGTCAGAGCGGCCGTCGCCTGCAAACCCGCCATCAGGGTAATGGCCACAATGCCCAACGCCACCAACACCTCAATCAGGGTAAATCCACGCTGCTTCATAAGCACTGCTACGGCTGCGCCGGTTGCACTGCAAAAGGACGTACGCCGTCGGTCGCCAGTCGGACACTTTTGCCGGGTTGACTGCTTGAGATCAGCACCAGTTCTTGCGGACCAATGATGGGCTCGGGGCCTAGCGATAAAGTAACAGCGCCGGTGGCTGCACCGTCGCCCGCCACAGAGGTGTCCCTGTCCAGCCATTGCTCTGGCAGCTCGGAAGGCGCCAGGCCCTCAAAAGTAAAGCCGGCGGCACTGGCATGCCAACGCACCGGCATGCCGGTCACGCGTGAGCGCGCTCTGGCAGACTCCAGCAAGGCGGCCAGACGCTGGGCGTCGCGCTCAAGCAGCACCTGTGACGAGTCGCGCATCGCCAAGCCAACACCGGCGGTGACCATGGCTACGATGGCCAACACCACCAGCAACTCCAGTAGCGTGAACCCGGCACTGTGCCAAAGGCTGCTGCGCCTAGGGCTGCCAACTACCGATGTCTGCATTTTTGCCCTCGCCACCGGCCTGTCCGTCGGCGCCGAAAGACATCACGTCGACTTCGCCCTTGACGCCGGGATTGATGTAAACATAAGGTTTGCCCCAAGGGTCGTTGGGCAGCTGGTCGAGGTAAGGTTTCCAGTTGGGCGGCACCGGCGGGGCGGTCGGCTTGGTCAGCAAGGCCTGCAAACCCTGCTCGGCCGTCGGGTAGCGCTGGTTGTCGAGTTTGTAGAGCTTGAGCGCCTGCATCAGGTTGTTGACGTCGGTCTTGGCTGCCGTGACGCGCGCATCGTCGGCCCGGTCCAGCACGTTGGGCACAATCAGCGCCGCCAGCACGCCGATGATCAACAGCACCACCATCAGTTCGATCAGGGTGAAGCCGCGTTGAACAAGGCGGCTAAATGTTGAAGAATTTGTTTTCATGGGTTGGCTCACTTCTACCTTGCTGGCGTATTTGATCAGCCTGTGCCGGACCACTCGCCAGGCATCAAAGCAAGTGGAATTCTAACGACTCTGTCTAAAAATCGGCCCGCAAGCCGAGCGTGAACAAGGTGTACCGACTGCCAAAGCGGTCTGACGTGCTGCTGTTGTAGGTGACCGGAATTTCGCCAAAAAACAGATTGCTGCTGTACTGTCCGCGTGCAATAGCACTCAGGTGCGGATTGAAACGGTAATCAGCCTGCAATGTCAGACCATGGTTTTGCGTGTAAACCGGCTTGCTGCGTGCCGCCAGAATGTCATCCACCAAATTGCGCTTGACCACATGAAACAGGTAGCCGCCCTGCAGCGTCCAGGGGCCGTTGCGCCAGGCGCTGTTGATTCCCGCCTGGATGAAGTAGCCATGCCAGGCAATCTCGCTGGCGACATCGACGCCGTAGTCACCGCTGCGGTCATAAAACTGCTGGATCACTCCGCCCGTTGCGCTGCACGGCTCGGCCAGCGTGCCAAAGATGTCGTTGCCGTTGAAAGTGAGCTGGTAGTTGCACAGGTTGCGTGTGGTGGTGGCGGACAGTGCGCCATACGACAATTTGCTGCTGCCCGCGCTTAGCAAGGCGCTGACGTCAGTGGTTGGCGTGAGCTTCCAGGTGCCAATCAAATCGGCCTGCAACTGGCGATCAGCCGGCTCGGTGATCTTCACTGTGTTCAAAATGGCGCCCGGCACAGTCACCGGTGCCGTTGACTCGGTCGCCACTGAGCGCGTGCCCCAGGCTCCCAGACGAAGCGCCAGGGCTGGTCTTTTGCCATCGGCTTCCATGAAACGGTATAACCCGGCCACTTGCCAACTCGTGTAGTCAAAGGTGTCGGTGGCATTGCTGATGGCACGTTTCCACAGACTGCCCGACAACCACACGCCATCGGCTGCACGCAAAGCGGCACTGACATGGCCGCCCAGATAATCGCCCGCCTTGGTGCCCGCCGTCAGCGGATCACTTTCCCGGATATTGAGAAAATCGAGCCGCTGATTCATGTGGTCGGTGCCCAATTCCACATAGCCTCTCGACGCGATTTGTTCGGGGGTAGCCGTCAAGAGGGCGTCCAGCGGGGCGGCGCCAACCGTCAACGCGAACGCCAGCCACCCGAAACCAAAAGCAAATCGAAACACCATCTTCACCCTCACTTGGTTAGACCAGCGTGGGAAGATGCTGCCCACCTGGCACGTCAATTCGTCAGCGTGACATACCCTTCAAGCCCCCAGCCGGTCACTGGCCTGACGACTGTCGGCGTACCGCTTGCGTCGAGTGTAGTCGGCACACTGATGGTCAATGGTTTGAACTGGCTGCCATCTGCTTTGCGCAAAGGCAGGTCACTCACCACGATCGACACCTTGTAGGTACCACGCAGACCGGTGATGCCGGTGAAATCATTGCTGACATTGTTAATCGTGTAGTTGACCACGTCGCCCAGCAGGATGGCGTTGATACCACTGGTCGTCAGCGCGTTGTGCACCCCCGCAACCCCCGTGGCAAAGTCAATCACTGCCTTCTTGAGGCCGTCGCTTGACACACCGTAGACTTTGGCGCTGGCGGGTGATGGCACAGAAATCGTGATGGCGTTGCCGGTCTTGGAAACACTGACGTTGTCAATGTAGGCCCGGACGTCTCCTTTGCCGCTGGCGGTAGTTTCCGAAATCTGTACCGCTGCTGTCAGCTTTTGCCCGGGTGCCAAATTGAAACTGCCCACCTCGGCCAGCGTCACATTGAGCGTGGCCGGTGAGGACATGGGCCACTTGACGGAAATACCGGGGCTGGTCTGGAACTGTGTCATGGAAAAGACTGACGTGGTGCCACGGTCGACCAGGCTGATCGCGTTGTCGGCGACAGCGAGGTAATCGGTGCCGCTGAAGGCTCCCGCCTCGCCCAAAAGCGTGATGTCGTCAATGTAATAGGTCTGGCCGCTGGTAACTGCATCGGGGTCCGGGGTAATCGCAATGGTCTGGTAGGCCTTGGTGATATCCACCGCACTGAAGTCCCAGGTCACTGTGTTCCAGGTGTTGGCGGCACCGGTCGGCGCGCTGGCAATCTCTACGTTGGAGCCGCCTGGAATTTCAACCTTGAACTTGATCACCGAAGCGGCCTGGGTTGAATAGACGCGTGCTGAAATTTTCTTCCGTGTGGCAGTAAACGGGATGGTTGCCGTGCCAAAGTAGACGCCGCCCCAGGTGGTTCCCGGGTTAACCGGCTTTACTATCTTGAGCGCATTGCCGCTGCCGCCTGCGGGCGCAGCATCTACGCTGGGAAGAGCGCCACCGTAAGCACCCATGCCGGTAAATGCCGGCGTCGCCTCGTCAAACGAGAGCAGCACCGTACTGGAGGCACCGGCGACGATGCTGCTGGTGCCACTGGTGACGTCGCGTGTCAGGTTTGATGTCAATGCCGCCAGAGTCACCGAAGTGGGTGTTCCAACAAAGGAAGTCTTGACGCTCTTGAGGTAGTCCGTGATGTAGGTATTGCTTTGCGCTGCAGTGGCGCTTGCAGTCAAAGTGGCTGGCGGGGCGCTCAACAGGGTTTGCGCCTGCACCTGCATGGCAGGCGCAACCACGGCGGCCATGGCGTTCAGGTCAATCCCTGCCAAAGCGGTCTGCGCTGCGCTGCCAAACAAACCGGTGGCCAGAATCTGTTGCCCAACTTGCGCCGCCAAAGCCAACAAGGATTGCACTACGGCGACGTTCACCACCGGGTTTGCACCCGAAGAAATCAAAGGGCTGCCGGTTTTCAGGGCGGTTGCAAACGCGCCAGCCAATCCCTGGTAAACCGACTGCATCACCACGCTACCGGCCAAGCCGGTCAAGCCGGCAAACAGCTCGGTGCTCTTTTGCACCAGCTGCTGAACTACCAACGCCTTCTTGAACAGGGTCAAGTCGGTTTGTGCCAGAGGATCGGTATGCAGCAGATCGGTATTGGCTGGCAAACCCAGCGCGGCGATCACCTGTGCCTGCGTCATGCCTAGCGCCATCAGCGTGGTCAAGGGCGAGACCACCGTGGCACCAGCCGGCGCCATCAACATACCGGTGAACATGAGCCCGGTGTCGGCATTGGTTCCGTCGCTGACGATCACCCCATGGGTGCAGCCTTGCGGGAAAGTGAACTTGCCGCTGTCAGCAGCGCTACCCAAGGTGTAGACGACAGGCTCAGCGGCGTCGACCAGTCCATTGTCATTGGTGTCGCAAACCACCTTGGCGAACTTGAGATAGCCATCCACGGCAATGCCGCTGGATGGGGTGTAGACGACGGGCGGCGCCGGATTCGACCCACCGCCGCAGGCCACCAGCAAAACCGCTGCCGTTGCCGCTGGAATCAGACGAAGTTTGAAATGCATTGGGTACTCCCGGGGTAAATGGTTATCCCGTTACAAAACGGGGCAGGTTGCCTTTTGCAGCCTACTTGAAGCTGATTGCCCCAAGGTTTACACCGGTCAGATAGGCAGTTGCGTCGACACCCGCGGTTCCGTTTGGATTGGTAAAGTTGAAGCTTGCAGCCGGGATATTTACCACTATCCTAGCCACATGCTTCAGCACATCGGCAGCGCTTGCATCGCCCCCACACCCAGTAACAAGCGTCCAGCCCGCCAAAGATACCGTGTACTCAGCAGCCCCACCAATAGTTGAATTTGCGATTAGATTTTTTGTAATCTCGCTACCGCCCGAACCAGATGAGCAACCCACATTTTTTGGACCGGCCAATGTCAAGTTCAAGACCGGGTTGAGGCTAACATTTGAGGAAGTAGGAATGTTGTTTTGGTACATTTGGCCCGGCCCCCAAATGCGCAACTTCATATTGCTTCTGGCGCTCACATCCACCGTTCCGTTTTGCGGAGCGTTCACGTAGACACCCATATACGAACTAGCGAAAGTGGCTGCTGGCTTCGTCAGTACAAACTGATAGAAGAAGTTCGGCGAACCTGCAGGGTCTGTAGACGTGCCGGTTACCCAGCCTTCCGCCGCCAATTTTTGAGATGAGCTATCTATTGCAGGGTCGTTATAGTGACCAATGTCGCCACCAGCCAGCGCGGTTGGCAATACCGCAGGTGCAACGGTTTGCGACCCCACAAAGGTTGCATAGCGCCCGGTCCCCGCTTCAAGGCCGCCCTTGTAATCACCTGCGAAAATATAATCGCCTGTAGTGAATAGGCACAGTGGTTGCGCAGGTGCTCCACATGCGGGCGCACCTGTTGCAGGATACATGGTCATCGTCTGTGCGCCACCCGAACCCATGTCGACGGGCGTGGTAGTGGTAGTCCCGCCAGTGCCGCTCGCTGTGCCCCAGAAATAGATGTTGTCTACGTAGAGCGTTCCGCCCGAGCTTACCGTTTCGAGCTTGATCTGAATGATGGCTTTCAGGTCCGGGACCGTATAGTTGCTGAGGTCGATGTCTACGCTGTTCCAGTTGCCGGCTGTTATAGCTTGGGTATAGGCGTTCTCTTTGCCTGTGGAAATGATTGATACCTTCACGCTGGTCAGGTCGGGGGACCAAAGATCAAGATGCAGCTTGCCCTTGGTCGACACATCTACCGGGTTTGCTGCCCAGTCGAGTCCCTCGAAGCCACCAGGGAAACCGACACCCGGGAACACATATTTCAACGACTTATTGCTTGCAATCGTCACCTCGGTCTCGGTCGTCGTTTGACCCCAATTGGGGAATGGGTTAAAGCCAGCGACAGAGGCTGCGTCGCTGTAAATCGTTGTAGCACCCGCTGGAATCGATGTAGTGGGCGCACATGTGGGAACTGTTGTACCGCAACTGACTGCTGCAGGCGCTTTCCAGAAATACAGGTTGTCGAAAAATAGTGTCCCGCCGGTGGGTGTACCTTCAAGTTTGATTTGAAAAATTGCGGTTTTGTCGGGCACCGTGTACTGGCTCAGATCAATGTCATAGTTATTCCAGCCACCCAATGTCGGAGTAAGCGTAACGGCATTTTCTTTCCCCGGAGAAATAATGGATACCTTGAAGGACGTCACGTCAGGAGTCCAGACGTCAATATGCAGTTTGCTCATTGCGGACACGTCAGTATTTGCGAATTGAATACCCTCGTAATTGAATGCGGTGTACTTCTCTGTTTTGTTGGAGGCAACCAGTACTTCACTGACTTGGGTGGACTGACCCCAGTCAGGCCTTAAGTCGACACCCGCCACCGGGGTGTAAGCGTCGCTGTAAATTGAACTCACATTTGCGGCCAATGCCGTCGGCGTTGCAGCTGCAGTGGTCGGCGCAGTAGGTGGGGGCGCGTAGGTGTTGCTGGCTGCGACAGCATTCGGATTGTTGGCAAGGTCAAACACCTTGCCGGCTGCCAGAGTTACGCTGGGCGCCGCAGTGCCAGTGGGTGTCACATCCACCGTGTAAGTTGTTGCATCAACCTTGGTCAGACCCCCTGGTGTGCCGTTGGTAACCACCAGGTCTTCAATTGAAAAGCTGGTTCCGACGCTTTCACTGAACTTGAAGGTAAAGGTCACAACGCCAGCGCGATTTGCCACCGAAGTGATGGCCACGGTAGGCGCTACGGTGTCACCCGAAGTGCCGCCACCGCAGGCGCTGATCAGCAAGGAGGCCGCCAGCGCGCAGGCCGACAGGGTGAAGGTTTTTGCAAAGCGATTCATGGAATTTGCTCCTGGCTGAAAGTAAAGTGGGTGCGGTGGTTGAAAACTCGAAAGCGCATTCATGAAAGCGCTTTCAGACAATGGTAGATGCAGGCACGATCTTTTGCAATGGGTTACTCCTAGGTGGTTTCCCTAAGCGGGTACTAGGGGTTTCCCTAGGTGATCTGGTTGCTGTCAGTTGGCGCATCAAAGCGACGACCCTATGGCTAGACCGCAAACAAGCTTTGGCACTACTTCTGATAGACGCGAACATAGTCCACTTCCATCTGGTCCGACACAAAATTGGCAGGTACGACGCCTCCCAGGTCACCGCCCATGGCCAGGTTCAATATCAGGTACTGTGGCTTATCAAAAGGCCACTTGGCGTAGTCGCCGTCTTTCGGATTGAGGTACTCAAAATAAATGGTGCCGTCGACGCCGAGCTGCAACTTGTCGGCGGACCAGGTGAGCTGGTAATTGTGGAAACTGCTGCAGGCGTCGCTCAGCGAAACACTGGATCCTTTAGCCACACCCAGACTGCCGTTGTAATAGTTGAAGGCCCGCGTGTGAATGGTACCCAGCACCACGCCTTTATCGGTAGCGCTGATACCTCTTTGTTCCATCAGGTCAATCTCGCCATCATCGGGCCAGACACCGCCGGTGCCCAGCGCCCAGATGGCCGGCCATGTGCCCAGGCTGCAGGGCAATTTGGCGCGCACCTCATAAAACCCATAAGTCCAACTGGCCTTGCCACGCGTGATCAGGCGGGCCGAGGTGTATTGCTGGTTGCCGTAGTCGGTGAAGACGACCGGGTTCAGGGTTTCAGTGCGCGCGGTGATGATCAGCTTACCGCCCAGCACCCTTGAATTTTCAGGGCGGGCATTGGCGTAATACTGCTTCTCGTTGTTGTACCAGCCTAGCTTGTTGCGCTCGGTGTCGTAAGCCCATTTACTGGCGTCCGGCAAGCCGTCTACATCAAACTCGTCCGACCAGACCAGCGTCCAGCCAGGCAACGTTGATGACGACGGCGCGGCTGGTGGCGGTGGCGGTGGCGGTGGCGGTGGCTGCGTCGCTGGCGCTGGCCCTGATGCAACGGGTGCGGGAATGATGGCGGTTGACCCGGAGTCTGCCACCGCACTGGCAGAGCCAGCCCCACCCCCGCCACATGCGCTCAGCAGCAAACCAATGAGCAGGAGGCAGCTTGTCTTCATTACATGCGAGCCAGCGCCCCCGCTGCCACACTGAGCGTCTTGCCATCGCTGAATTTGACGCTGATCGGTGCCTTGCCGGCGTTGTAAGCCAGATAGGTTTTGCCACCATCGGAGCGCTTGAAGACGGCGTACAGCGTGGTGTCGGCGGTGACGGTGAAATCGGGCGTGCCCATTTCCTTCAGGCTCTGCAACCAGTGCAAAGCATGTGAACGCGTGTCGCCCAACTCGAACGAACCCCAGCGGTTCCATTGCGCCAGCCCCAGCGCCGGATCAGCCAACCCCAGGTACTGGGCAAAGATGTCCTGCCAGATGTCGGGCGGGTTGACGCTCTTGCCGCGTGCTTTGAAGATCTCGATCTCGGGCTTCAGCGAGTCCACGCTGCGCTTGACAAACTGGGGGTCGCGTCCAAGGTAGGTGGACACCGTGGTGATCGGCAGAATGTTGATGCCCTTGATCTGGCGCGGGTCGTCAATCCACCAGGTGTTGTGCGCGTACATGCCGCCAAATACCTGGCTCACCTCGACGTTTTTGTACTCGGGCGCAAACACCTTGCCGTAGATATCAAACCAGTAATGGTTGATGGCCTCAATCTCGGTGGTGTAGAGGTACAGGCCGAGGTCGCGCAACTCGCGGTTGCCGTTGATCTCGCCCCACAGCACCAGTCCGGCCCAGGCGTTGACCGCTTCACTGGATGATTCCTGGTTGTTGCCCATGGCGCCCATGCCAATGCCGGAAGCCCACGAATGCCCCTCGTAGGGGTCAAAGTTGCGCAGGAAAGGAAAGTCGGCAGCGCCGCGTTTGGCGGTTGCAATGTCGGCAATCAGCAAGTCCACCATGCCACCCCATTTGTCTTTGGCAGCCCAGGCCGGGTCGCGCAGGGCAATGTCAGCCGCCGCCCGGATCCAGTACCCGTAGGTGAAGTGGTGGTCGTTCAATTGTTCAACGGTAAAAAATTCTTCCGGATAACTGGCCAACGTACCCTGACCCTTGTCGAGGTGAAAATAGGTGCTGCCCTCGCCCGCCAGCCATTGTTCCGTGCGGCCTTTTACCAAAGTCAAAAGACGATCACGGCCTTCCAGGTCACCCTGCTGTTCCACCACATCCATCAGTTTCAATATGCGCTGCAATCCCTTGCCTTGCCAATAAGGTCCCTTGCCTTCTTCCAGCATCATGCGGCGCGCGTTGCGTTGGTCGGTTTTGGTCAGTTCGCTCAATTCCGCCTTGCGGGCCGGGTCGGTCACGCCTGGCCAAAACGGCACGAAGCCCGAGTAGGTGGCAGTGGTCTTGAACTGCGAAGCTGCGAGCAGGCGAATCTTGCCGCGCACGGTATCAAAGCCGGCGCCCAGTTTTGATTCAACCGAAGCATTGTTGAACCACTGATGCGGGTATAGGCCCAGCAGTGGACCGTTATCGGCCCCTTCCATGACGCGCGTAGTCGCTTTGAAAGTAGTCTCGACCTGACTGGCTGGAGCATCAAAACGCCAGTCAACGCGGGTGTCCTGAATAAAGGCATAGGCGTGGCGGGCAAAGAGCGCCAGTGTTTCGGCTTTCTCATCGGGCAGCGCGGCGGCCGAAACATAGCCCTTGCCTTCCGGCAATCGACCGATCCATTCGCTGGACGATGCCTGTTCCCAGCGCACGCCGGTGGGTCCGAACAGCGCGTACGACTTGCCTTTGACGCGCAGTGCCAGCAGCCGGGCATCGGCGGCGAACTCGATGCGCTCAGCCGCCGCCGGCAGGCGCAGGCGCACATCACCGCGGGAAAGCTGCACATAGGCATACGGGCTGCCATGCGCCACGGTCACCAGCATCTGGTCGGCGCCGCGCGCCATCGAGATGTCAACCGCCCAGTCGCTGGCCTTGGCCAGCTTGGGCTGACCCGGCTCGAACGCAGTGGGTGAAATGATCAGCGGGTCGCGGTGCGGGTAGCGAATCTCGGTGTCGCGCCGCTCGGTTGGTACCACCTCTTTGCTGGGCAAGGCAAGCTCAAGCCCGCCGGCCGTTGTCTTGACCGTCAACGGCTGCACAAACAGCGCCTCGGGCGTGGCGCTGTATAGCACCGATGAATACCACTGGGCAGATTGCGCCGCCGTTTTGAGCAAGGCATCGGTGCGGAACTGCGCCGCTGGCACCATCCGGTCACCCCCCTTGGGCGCCAAGAAATAAGTACCGGCACCGAGCTTGGCCGGCTGCGCCACGGCCCCGGTCAACGCACCCCACCCGACCAACAATGCCAGGCCAAAGCCTTGAATTAGTTTCATGGTAATTTCCTCAACAGTCATCAAATGCACCAGCGCTGAATCATAATGAAAGCGCTTTCAAATAACATCCTCAGGTTTACCCTTTGAGGGTTTACCCGAGTTTCATAAAAAGACCGATATTTCGTCCGATTAGGGAAAACACGGGGTTTCAATTGTCAAAAAAAGCAGGATGATCAGGGCGTTATGAAAGCGCTTTCACGTTATCTCAGCCCCCAATCATTATGAACATCAAAACCACCTCGATCAGCGCCGCCGTGCGGCGGGCCTATTGTTCTGCCGGTGTCACTCGCCAACGCACCTTGCAAGCCGGCCTCGTCGTCGTCGCGCTGTCAATGTCAAGCGCCAGCCAGGCACTTGACTTCGGGCCCGACGGCATGTTCAGCCTGACCGGTTTTGGCCAGCTCACCGTGGGGCAGCACGAGAACCGCTGCATCGACTGCCAATGGGTAGCTTCTACTGAAGGCAAAGACAAAATTTGGGCCGATCCGCTGCTTCCGGGTCAAACCTACAAGACGGTTAGCACCGTGAATTACCAGGTGCAACCTTATCTGGGCGTCAAGTATGACCTGGGCCGCGGGTACAAGGTATCAGCTCTGGTGAGCCAGCGCTGGCGCGACGGCCTGGTGGACAGTGCCCACCTCACCGATGATCGTCTGGGCAGTCGGGTCGATGTGCCCGGCTTCTGGTACGAGAAGAACATCGCGCTAAGCCACGAAGACTATGGCAGCCTGCGCATCGGCCACATGACCACCCGTTCCTGGAACGTGGCCGACTATCCTTACGGCACCAATCTGGGCTTGGCCGATGCGCAGGCTGCCATAGTCTTCGTGGCTTAGCGCGATGTTCTTCTCGTACCAGAAGCCGGGCACATCGACCCGACTGCCC
>JANXLW010000046.1 GCA_025354965.1 Betaproteobacteria bacterium | reverse complement strand
CCAACGTGTTGCGTTCCGGCAGCAAGGCGGCGGCCATCATTACCCTGTTGCTGGACGCAGCCAAGGGCTGGTTGCCGGTCATGCTGGTCAAGTGGTATGGCAAGCCTTATGGCTTGGATGACGGCACCATGGCGATGGTCGGGCTGGCTGCCTTTGTCGGTCATCTCTACCCTGTGTTTTTCAATTTTGCAGGTGGCAAGGGTGTGGCCACGGCCTGCGGCGTGCTGTTGGGTTTTAGCTGGATTTTGGGCCTGGCGGCCGGTGGCACTTGGCTGATCATGGCTTACTTTTTTCGATACTCGTCCTTGGCATCGCTTACCGCAGCAGTTTTTGCGCCGGTGTTCTACATCTTTGGCGATGGTGCCGCCTGGTATCTGAGCAAGGCCGTTTTGTTATCGGTATCCATCATGTCGCTTTTGTTGATTTATCGTCATGCCCAGAACATTGGCCGCCTGATCAAGGGCACCGAATCCCGGTTGGGGAAAAAAGGTAAATCTTGAGACACGCCTGGAGAAGGCTTCACCCAATTGTCGGGTGAATCAGGACGAATTGCGCTGCTGAAGTAGCGTCTCCACCCAGTTCTTTGTTCGTTGGAACAATCTCCACGCCCACCACAAACGCCCACCCCAGCCAAGGGCGCGACGCGGCCGTAAAACGACCAAAATCATCAGTGCACCCAGCGGCCACTGGGGGTTGCGGTAAAGCCATTGAAGACCGCTTCGCACTTGGTTCGCAATAGCCAACGGGCGTTTGTAAACTTGTACCTGATCGGCCAGCGAAAGGCGCAACTGTGCGCTGCGCACCAGCAACTGCTGCCGGCGCAGCATCAGCTCATGGTGGTTCATGTTGCTCTGAGTCCTGCAGTTCGGCTCGATCCCTTTCCAGCTCGGTCACGCTGGTGCTGAACATGCCTGCCGGGTTACGCAGTCGTCGTCGCGCTTCGCGCATGAGCAGCACGCCGCCAACAAGAAATAACAGCGTCATCACGCCTGTTGCCGTCAAGCGGTAGCCGTCCCAAAACAAAAGGATGATGAAGCCACATGACAGCACCAGGCCAATACCCAAAAGCAGCAGGGCGACCGTAGCCCAGAGCAGCCCGTCAAAAAGACGCCGCTTCTCAAGTTCGATCTCGGTACCCAGCAGGCCCAGTCGCACCTGCGCTATTTCCAGCGTCGTGGCCAACAAACGACGCAGGGAAGCAAACAGGCCGCTTGCGGGAGCCGGACCGCTCATGTGCAGGGGCAGCTTAGCGGCGGCCGACCAACAAGCCCAGTACCAGACCCACACCTGCAGCAATACCGATGGATTGCCACGGATTGTCGTGGACGAACTCATCAGTGGCGTGTCCAGCCGCTTTGGCTTTGGCCACTGCCGATTCCTGTAGACGCACCAGATCGGCCTTGGCCTGATTCATTCTGGCCTGGACCCGGCTGCGTATATCGGCTGTGCCTTCGCCCGCCTGGTCGGCTGTCATGCGCAGCAAGGCTTCAGCATCGGCAATGACCTCCCGCAAGTTACTCATCAATTTATCTTTTTGAACTGCAGTCATGTCAGTCATAGCAACTCTCCGTTATGTGAAAAATCCAATTCGCTTGGTAAGCGCTATCCTGCTAGCTATTGTGGTAAAAATCAAGTAGCGTTTGATGCGCTGCAGTCGCCAGAATCATGCGCCGGCGCGCCATGCAATCTGGACAAGGCACGCGCAATGGTTGTAGCCATGCTGACAGCGTTGCTTGAATGCTGGATGCAGTCGGTGCTCCAAACCTCGCCAACACCCGCATTCACAATTAGTTGCAATGCATCACCTGCGAAGAGCGCGTGGGTCACCGCCACATCGACCGAAACAGCACCAGCGGCCAGCAGCAACTGTGCAGCATGGGCGACAGTATGACCGGTGCTGGCCACGTCATCCACTAAAACTACCTGGCGATTTGCGACTCGAACTTCAGGCAGTGCAACTTGCACTGTCCTGTCGCCGAGACGGACTTTTTGGCACACGGCGTACTCAAGAGCGTGCTGTGATGCCGCCAACGAGACCCACTGGGCAGACTCTTCGTCTGGCCCTACCAACAGCGCCTGCGGTCGGCGCGAGGCAATAAGACCAGACAGCAGAGGTGCAGCGCTGAGTACGATGGCGTCGGTGACAGGTACCGCCTCATTGAGTGTGGCAACCCGGTGCAGATGTGGGTCAACGGTAACCACGGCGTCGAATAGACCTGCCAGGAAATGCCCGACGATGCGTTGGCTGATCGCTTCGCCCGGATGAAAAGCAATATCCTGGCGCATGTAGGCGAGATATGGTGCTACCAGCGTCAGGTGTCTGGCACCCAAATTGCGAGCGGTTTGCGCCGCCAGCAGCAATTCAACCAACTTCTCATTCGGATTGTTGAGCGTGCGCAGGATGACAACTTGTTCTGGCAAGGTGTCGGGCAGGTCCAGTTTGATTTCGCCATCCGGAAAACGATGGCGGTTGATTCTTGCAAGATCCAGATTGCCCGCAGCCGCGATGCGTTCGGCACTTTTCTGTTCATCAGCAAAGCACAGCAACATGGGTGTGGGCCTGGATTTTTGCTTCATCAGAGTTGCGCCCATGCGAAGACTGTAGCATTGACTTTAACGCTTGATCCGGAAATTTGATGATGGCGCCAGACGACACCGGTTTAGTGGGGTGAGTCCATCGTGGGCGCACATGAATCCTGTGAAACCGCCAACAAAAAAGGCTTCAAGAAGCCTTTTTTCGGTAAGGGGTGCGATACGCAGCGGTATCACATCTGCTCAGGTTAGACGCGTTTTCTGTATTCGCCAGTGCGGGTATCGATTTCGACCTTGTCGCCTTGCGCTACAAAAATGGGTACTCCCAGGTCAAAGCCGGTGGAAATTTTGGCGGGCTTGAGCACTTTTCCCGATGTGTCGCCCTTGACGGCAGGCTCGGTCCAGGTGATCTCGCGCACCACGCTGGTTGGCATTTCAACCGAGATCGCCTTGTCATCATAGAACACGACTTCCAGTGACATGCCGTCCTCCAGATAGTTCAGCGAGTCGCCCATGTTTTCTGCCTCAACCTCGTACTGGTTGTACTCGGAGTCCATGCAGATGTACATGGGTTCGGCAAAGTAAGAGTAGGTGCACTCTTTTTTGTCCAGAATGACCTGGTCCATTTTGTCGTCCGCCTTGAACACTACTTCGGTCCCGAAGTTGGCAATCAGGCTTTTGAGTTTCA
>JANXLW010000285.1 GCA_025354965.1 Betaproteobacteria bacterium | reverse complement strand
GGAGAATATCGTGAGCAACAAAGGTCAGCTACTTCAAGACCCTTTTCTCAATGCTTTGCGTCGGGAACATGTACCGGTCTCCATTTATCTGGTCAATGGAATCAAGCTGCAAGGTCAGATTGAGTCCTTTGACCAAGATGTCGTGTTGCTTCGCAATACGGTGACCCAAATGGTTTACAAGCACGCCATCTCCACTATCGTACCGGGGCGCGCGGTAAATTTTGCCAGCGGCGAGGGTGACGAACCTGCAGCCGCCTGATCGTCAGCTGGCCCCAACCATACTGGTGGGGGTCGACTTTGGATTAGCTAATTTTGATGGTGAACTCGATGAGTTGGGTTTGCTGGCAAAGACGGCCGGGTTAAACCCGGTTGCCCGGTTGACCTGCAAACGCAAAGCACCCGATGCTGCCTTGTTTGTGGGTAGCGGAAAAGCCGATGAGATCAAATTGCTGGCCACGCAACTGGGTGCCGAGGAAGTGCTGTTTGATCAAAGTTTGAGCCCGGCCCAGCAGCGCAATCTGGAGCGCCGGCTTGAATTGCCGGTCAATGATCGAACACTTTTGATTTTGCAAATCTTTGGCCAACGGGCGCGCAGCCACGAGGGAAAGCTGCAGGTCGAGCTGGCACGAATGCAGTACCTGAGTACCCGTCTGGTGCGACGCTGGTCGCACTTGGAGCGTCAAAGTGGCGGCATAGGCATGCGGGGAGGGCCGGGCGAAACCCAGATCGAACTGGATCGCCGGATGATTGGCGAAAATATCAAAAAGATCAAGCAACGGTTGCACAAGGTCAAGCGCCAACGTCAGACACAACGCCGGCAACGCGAGCGCCGCGACGCTTTCAATATTTCTCTGGTCGGGTATACGAATGCGGGAAAATCGACGCTGTTCAATGCATTGGTCAAAGCCAAGGCCTATGCAGCAGATCAGTTGTTTGCAACGCTGGATACCACAACTCGTCAGTTGTATCTGGGCGAGGCCGGGCGTTCTGTTTCGCTTTCAGACACGGTGGGTTTCATTCGTGATTTACCGCATGGTTTGATTGATGCTTTTCAGGCGACTCTGCAAGAAGCAGTGGATGCTGATCTGTTGCTGCATGTGGTGGACGCCGCCAGTCCCAATTTTGCAGAACAGATTGCCGAAGTCCAACGTGTGCTGATTGAGATCGGTGCTCTCGATATTCCTCAGGTGCTGGTGTTTAACAAAATTGATGCTCTTGAAAAAGAGCGCTATCCCCTGCAACTGGAAGATACTTTTGACTTGGCAGGGGTTCAAACGCCGAGAATATTTTTGAGTGCAATCAATGGCGACGGCGTGCCGGCCTTGCGCCAACAGTTGGGGCAAATAGTGAGTCGGAGCGTCTTGCCGGCCGGGGAACAGCCAGATTTCGCTGAAAGTGGCGAGACTGCCCCTCATTGGGCACAATCCGCTAACGATCTACCAGAGAAGAAGAGATGAAACTTCATTTACGCACCTTTCGCTGGCCTCTAGTGCCAGCGCGGATTCGGGGAATGTTCAACCTGAACGATCCCAAGTGGGGTCGCAGTGACGAAAAAGATGGCGGCAAGGCAGAGCCCACACCGCCTAATGGCGAGTCACCGCAAACACCACCGCCGAGTGGTAACGAACGGGGTCCCAAACGCGGACCCAACCAGGGCCCACCGGATCTGGACGAGCTCTGGCGGGATTTCAACCGCAAACTGGGCGGGTTGATGGGTGGTTTGAAGAATGCTGGCCGTGGCATCTCCGGTGGCTCAGGCAGTGGCGGTAATGGCGCCAGTGGTGGTTTTCAACCCGACATGAAAAGTGCCGGTATCGGCATCGGTCTGATTGTCGGCGTGGTGCTGCTGATCTGGCTGGGGACGGGATTTTTTATCGTTCAGGAAGGCCAGCAGGCGGTTATTACCCAGTTCGGGAAATACAAATCTTCGGTGGGTGCCGGTTTCAACTGGCGCCTCCCCTATCCCATCCAGCGCCATGAGTTGATCTTTGTGACCCAGATACGCTCGGTCGATGTGGGGCGCGATACCGTCATCAAGGCAACCGGCCTGCGCGAATCAGCCATGCTGACCGAGGACGAAAATATTGTTGAAATCAAGTTTGCCGTGCAGTACCGCCTCAGCGATGCGCGGGCCTTTCTGTTCGAGAGCAAGAACCCAGGCGAAGCTGTGGTGCAGGCGGCAGAAACTGCCGTGCGCGAAGTGGTGGGCAAGATGCGCATGGACAGCGCACTGTCTGAAGAGCGCGACCAGATCGCGCCCCGTGTCCGCGCCTTGATGCAGAAAATTCTGGACCGTTACAAAGTGGGTATCGAAGTGGTTGGTATCAATTTGCAACAAGGCGGTGTGCGGCCACCGGAGCAGGTGCAAGCGGCTTTCGACGATGTGCTGAAAGCCGGGCAAGAGCGCGAACGTGCCAAAAACGAAGCGCAGGCCTACGCCAACGACGTCGTGCCGCGCGCTGTGGGCTCTGCTTCACGGTTGAAAGAAGAATCCGATGCTTACAAGGCAAGAATTGTGGCGCAGGCACAAGGCGACGCGCAACGTTTCAAGTCGGTGTTGGCAGAGTACCAGAAGGCGCCCCAGGTCACGCGTGACCGCATGTACCTAGATTCGATGCAACAGATTTACAGCAATGTCACCAAAGTGTTGATCGATTCGAGGCAGGGCTCCAATCTGCTTTATCTTCCACTGGACAAGATCATTCAAATGACGGGGCAGCCTGCTGATACGGCTGCGCCGATGACGCCGACTGCGGTACCGGCTACCCAACCTGCCACATTGACACCTGATGCGCGGGCGCGGGACGCCGCCCGTACCCGTGAACGTGATTCACGCTAGGAGCCCACAATGAACAGAATCGGTTTTATTTTTTCTTCTTTGCTGGTGGTACTGGCGCTTGCCAGTTCCATGCTGTTTGTGGTCGATCAAAGGCAGTTTGGCGTGGTCTACGCGCTGGGGCAGATCAAGGAAGTGATTACCGAGCCCGGATTGAACTTCAAACTGCCTCCACCGTTTCAGAACGTGTCCTACATAGACAAGCGTTTGCTGACGCTGGAGACCAGCGACACGGAACCCATGCTGACGGCCGAAAAGCAGCGCGTCGTGATTGACTGGTATGTGCGCTGGCGCATTTCAGAGCCATCGCAGTACATTCGAAACGTGGGTCTGACCGAGACCGAAGGCGCCAACCAGCTCAACCGGGTAGTGCGCAATGCGTTTCAGGAGGAAGTCAATAAGCGCACAGTGAAGGAGCTTTTGTCAACCAAGCGCGAAGCCATTACGGCAGATGTCAAGACCGAAGTGTTGGGTAAAGTCAAAGGCGACAAGCCGTGGGGTGTCGATGTGGTGGACGTACGCATTACGCGTGCGGACTATGTGGATGCGATCACTGAGTCGGTGTATCGGCGCATGGAGGCTGAACGCAAGCGGGTCGCCAACGAGTTGCGTTCAACTGGCGCTGCCGAAGGTGAAAAAATCCGGGCTGATGCTGATCGCCAGCGTGAAGTGACGGTTGCCAACGCTTATCGGGATGCGCAAAAGGTCAAGGGCGAAGGCGACGCGGAAGCTGCTCGTATTTACGCAGAAGCATTTGGTCGTGACCCGCAGTTTGCCCAGTTTTATCGTAGCCTGGATGCCTACAAAGCCAGTTTCGGCAAAAAGAGCGATGTTATGGTGGTCGACCCCGCGTCTTCGGAATTCTTCAAGGTCTTCCGCGGTAGCGTGGCTCCGGCAGTCGGCGCTACACCTGGCAAGAAATAAGACTTGGACGGCGACGCTTTCTGGTTGGCGCTGGCCCTGGTTCTGGTGATCGAGGGGTTTTTCCCGTTTTTGTCACCCGCTGGCTGGCGCCGCATGTTTGCGCAAATTCTTCAACTGCGCGACGGCCAGCTCAGATTCTTCGGATTGTGCAGCATGCTTGCAGGGGTACTGCTGATTTGGTACCTTCAGTGAGGAATTTATGCAGTTAAGCCCGGTAAAATCGAGCTTTTAACAGCCCCCTCAATTTACATGTCCGCTTGGGTCCTGCCGGATCACATTGCCGATGTCTTGCCTTCCGAGGCGAGAAACATCGAAGAACTTCGTCGAGACTTGCTGGACATGGCGCGCTGCTATGGTTACGAGCTGGTCATGCCACCCCTGTTGGAGCATCTTGAGTCCTTGCTGAGCGGTGCTGGTGAGGCGCTTGACCTGCGAACTTTCAAAATCGTCGATCAACTTTCCGGTCGCATGATGGGGTTGCGTGCGGACAGCACGCCACAGGTGGCTCGCATTGATGCGCACCTGCTGAACCGGCATGGGGTGACGCGCCTGTGCTATTGCGGTCCGGTAGTGCACACGCGACCCGGCGCACCCCATGCGACACGTGAACCATTGCAGTTTGGTGCTGAAATCTACGGCCACGCGGGGTTGGAAGCCGATCTGGAAGCACTGCTGCTGGCGCTCGATTGCCTGCGGGCGGCCAAGGTTCAGTTGCCCAGCGTGGATCTGGCCGATGCCCGCATCGTCAACGCCTTGTTGCAAGGCATGACGCTGGAACGAGACTTGCTGGCACAGATTCACAAGGCCCTGGCGGCAAAAGACAGCAGTGAATTGTTGGCTCTGACGAAGAAATTCCCGCACTCATCGCGTCAGGATTTACTGGCGCTGGTGCAGCTTTATGGCGATGAAAATGTGCTGGTCGAGGCAGAGAAAGTTCTGCAACCGTTGCCGGTTGTGCGTGAGGCTCTGGCAAATTTAAGTTGGCTGGCCGGTCATCTGGAAGGTTGCAAAGTGACCTTCGATCTATCCGATCTGCGTGGCTATGCCTACTACACCGGCGCCCGTTTCTCAATCTATGCGCATGGCGCCAGCGATGCTTTGGTGCGCGGCGGACGCTACGACGCGGTGGGTTCTGTGTTTGGGCGAAATCGTCCGGCCGCAGGATTCAGCCTTGACGTCAAAGCGCTGGTCGGCGTACAGCCAACCCGGAGCTTGCGCGCGGCGATACGTGCACCTTGGCACGAAGACGCCGATTTGCGTATGGCGATAACTTCATTGCGCGGCAAGGGTGAGACGGTTGTCTGTGCCATGCCTGGTCATGAAAGTGAAGTTGATGAGTTCCATTGCGACCGCGAACTGATTCGGCTCGCCGGGCAATGGGTCGTGAAATCTATCTGAGAACCATTGAAATGAGTATAAAAAAATGAATGCAACCAAAGGTCGTAATGTTGTTGTGGTCGGAACCCAGTGGGGCGACGAGGGCAAGGGCAAGCTGGTCGACTGGCTGACCGAGAGCGCCCAGGGCGTGGTGCGTTTTCAAGGTGGACACAATGCCGGTCATACGCTGGTGATCAACGGCGTAAAGACGGCCTTGCATTTGATACCCAGCGGCATCATGCGTCCCGGCGTCAAGTGCTACATCGGCAATGGTGTGGTGTTGTCCGTCGCCAAACTTTTCGAGGAAATGGCGGGTCTGGAAAAAGCCGGCGTTGAAGTGCGTGACCGGTTGCGTGTGAGTGAAGCCTGCCCCTTGATTTTGCCGTTTCATGCCGCGCTGGATGTAGCGCGTGAAGCGGCACGCGAGAAAGGTGGCAATGCCAAAATAGGTACCACCGGGCGCGGTATTGGCCCGGCCTACGAAGATAAAATTGCGCGCCGGGCCCTGCGCGTGCAAGACCTCAAATACCCTGAGCGCTTTGCCGGTAAATTGCGCGAATTGCTGGATTTGCACAATCACATTCTGACCAGTTATCTGGGCTCCGCGGCATTTGACTTTGGTCCAACGCTGGCGCCCTATATGGTGGACGGGCAGGTGCAGTTTGCCGCGGTCTTCGACGAGGCCATGCGCCACGCTGAACTGCTCAAGCCGATGATGGCCGATGTCTCGCGCGAGCTCAATGAAGCACACCTCAAAGGTGCCAATTTATTGTTTGAAGGCGCACAGGGCACGCTGCTTGATGTCGATCATGGCACCTATCCGTATGTCACTTCCAGTAATTGCGTGGCCGGCAACGCGGCCGCCGGTTCAGGCGTCGGCCCCGGCCTGTTGCACTACATCCTGGGCATTACCAAAGCCTATTGCACCCGGGTTGGAGGCGGTCCATTCCCAACCGAACTGCAGTGGGAAGTACCGGGCACGCCTGGCTACCACATGAGTACCGTGGGTGCCGAAACAGGCGTCACCACGGGTCGCAGCCGTCGCTGCGGCTGGTTCGA
>JANXLW010000402.1 GCA_025354965.1 Betaproteobacteria bacterium | reverse complement strand
CCCAGCTACGAGCAGGTCAAGAGCGACCCGGTGCTCTACGCCCACGCCAGCCGGGTGCTGCATCTGGAGACCAACCCTGGCAACGCGCGCGCGCTGGTGCAGGCGCATGGCGAGGGTGTCACTGCGCGCGATGTCTGGATCACGCCACCGCCGATTCCGCTCACCACCGCCGAGATGGACTTCGTGTTTGACCTGCCTTATGGGCGCAGTCCGCATCCGGCCTACGCCGACGAGCGTGGCAGCCATGAAGGCGTCACCAAGATCCCGGCCTGGGAGATGATCCGCTTCAGCGTCAACATCATGCGTGGTTGTTTTGGTGGTTGCACTTTTTGCTCGATCACCGAGCACGAAGGCCGCATCATCCAGAGCCGTTCCGAAGATTCGGTGATGCGCGAGATTGAAGAGATTCGCGACAAGGTCAAAGGCTTCACGGGCACCATTTCGGACCTTGGCGGCCCAACCGCCAACATGTACCGTTTGGGCTGCCGCAGCCCCGAGATCGAGGCGGCTTGTCGCAAGCCCAGCTGTGTCTATCCCGGCATCTGCCAGAACCTGGGCACCGACCACGGCCCGCTCATCAAGATGTACCGGCGCGGACGCGCGCTCAAAGGCATCAAGAAAATCCTGATCGGCTCCGGACTGCGCTACGACCTGGCGGTGCGAAGCCCCGAGTACGTCAGGGAACTGGTGCAACACCATGTTGGCGGTTACCTGAAAATTGCACCGGAGCACACCGAAACCGGGCCGTTGACCAAGATGATGAAGCCCGGTATTGGCTCTTATGACAAATTCAAGACCTTGTTCGAGAAATTCTCGCTGGAGGCAGGCAAGAAGCAGTTCCTGGTTCCATATTTCATTGCCGCACATCCAGGTACCAGTGACGAAGACATGATGAATCTGGCAGTATGGCTGAAGAAAAACAGCTTTCGCGCCGATCAGGTGCAAACCTTTTACCCCTCGCCCATGGCCACGGCAACGGCCATGTACCACACCAACAGGAACCCGCTGCGCAAAATTACCCGCGACAGCGAGACGGTGGACATCGTGCGTGGGGAAAAGCGTCGCCGCCTGCACAAGGCTTTCTTGCGCTACCACGACGCCAACAACTGGCCACTGTTGCGTGAGGCGCTCAAGGCGATGGGTCGTGCCGACCTGATTGGCAATGGCAAGCATCACCTGATTCCGACTTTTCAGCCGCTGCTGGATGGCAACTACAGTGCCGCGCGGCGCAAAAATTCGACAACGACTGCCACAAAAACCTCGATGTCAGGCAGGCTGCTGACGCAACATACCGGTTTGCCACCGCGAGAACCAGGTGGCACCTCTGACGATATCCAAGTGAAAAAAAAGCGCCGCTGACGCGATCCTCAGGCGCGCAATTTGACCCGCTTTAGTCGGAGGGCGCGCGCTGGAGTTTGATGTGGGCGGCCAATCCACCGGATGAAGTGTTGCTCAGGACAAAAGTACCGCCCATGCGCAACACTGTTTTTTCCACAATAGCCAGCCCCAAGCCAGCGCCGTTGGCGGCAGTGCGCGCCGTTTCGCCGCGATAAAAAGGCTTGGTCAGTTCCTCCAATTGTTCAGTGGAGACGCCAATACCATGGTCGCGCATGCGCAGCAATACCCATTTGTCGCGCGCTTTGGCAGCAATATCTACCACCGCAATCCCGGTATGTATGGACTTGCCATAGCGGTTCGAATTTTCCAGCAGGTTGTTGATAACGCGGCCCAGTTCCACTGAATCGGCGAGCACAAGCAAGCCGTCCGGTAGGTCCAGATTGATGCGCATATCTGTGTGATTTCTGGCACTTAAAATGCAGCTATCTATAACTTCTTTCAGTGAGACCGGGTTCAGCTTGATATTGCCGGGCCGTGCGTAATCCAGAAACTTGCCGATGATGGCATCGAGTTGGGCAATATCGGAGGCCATATTGGCTCGGGCTTCACTGTCGGCGACACTGAGTTCGGCGTCCAGCCGCAACCGGGCCAAAGGTGTTCGCAGGTCGTGCGAAATTCCGGCCAGCATGATGGCACGTTCCTGTTCAATCTTGGCCAGTTTCTGGGTCATTCGGTTGAACCCAATATTCACCGCCCGGATTTCGCTGGTGGTCACCGTTTCGTCCAGCGTACTGGCTTCAAAATCACCATCGCGTACACGACTGGCAGCAAACGAGAGTCGCTGCAGGGGCCGATTGATCAGGCGGGCAATGGCCGCCGCTCCTGCCACTGAAAGCGCCAAGGCAGTTATCAACCAGATCATCCAGGTACTGCCGGCTGTGCGGTTGAAGCGGGCGCGATCGGTGAGCATCCAGTAGCTGTCACCATCAATGGTGAAGCCGACCCACAGGCCTTCTCTCTTGTTGACGCTGTTGGCTACCACCGTTCCGGGTCCGAGTCGGGCGCTCAGTTCCTGCGAGATGCGTTGTCCCAGCGTATCGTTGTCGAAAGGTTCGTAGGTGTCGACCGGTTCGCGCGGCACGATGCGAACGCCTTCTTGCTCGGTCATGGTTTTGATCAGCGACACCCGATTGATGGCGTCGGAATGAATCAGTGCAGCGCGACTCAAATTGACCAGCGACGCGATTTGCTGCGCGGTCTGGATGGCTCGGGGTTCGAACTCCAGTGACCGCAGCGTTTGAAGCCAGGCCAGGATGCTGCCAATCAGCAGCAACACCAGCAGAAAAAAAGTCCGCCAGAAAAGACTTAATCCGAGTCGTGCGGTCAGCCGTCGCTCCCCTCGCTTGCCACCCAGCGGAACCGGGTTGGTGTAATCGAGAGTGCCGACTTGCGAAATGAGTTTGCTCAACTTGTTCCGTCAGGTACAAAAACGTAGCCAATGCCCCAGACAGTTTGAATGTAACGCGGAGCAGTAGCATCAATTTCCACCAGCTTGCGCAAGCGTGACACCTGAACGTCGAGACTTCTGTCGAACGGTTCGAATTCCCGACCACGTGCCAATTGAGCCAATTTTTCACGCGACAAAGGCTGCCGGGGATGGCGCACCAGCGCCTTGAGCATAGCGAATTCACCGGTCGTCAGGGGCAGGTCTTCGTTGTCCCGACGCAGGGTTCGCGCGCTGAGATCAAAAACAAACGGCCCGAATGTCACGACCTGACTGTCGCTTGACGGTGAACCGGGCGCTTCCTGAACCGGGCGTCGACGCAACACGGCATGAACACGCGCCAACAACTCGCGCGGATTGAAGGGTTTGCCAAGATAGTCGTCTGCGCCCACCTCCAGCCCGACAATACGGTCCACATCTTCACCTTTGGCGGTCAGCATGATGATGGGTGTGTGATCGTTGGCGGCTCGCAGGCGGCGACAAATCGACAAGCCGTCCTCGCCGGGCATCATCAGATCCAGAACAATCAGGTCAACCGATTCGCGCAACAGCAGGCGGGTCAAGGACTTGCCGTCTTCCGCCTGCAAAACTTCAAAGCCCTCTTGCGTCAGGTAACGTCGCAACAAGTCGCGGATGCGGACATCGTCGTCGACGATCATGATCTTGTCATTTCGAGCAGGGGTTTGGTTCATGGGGGTATCGCTAAATTTGTAACAACGTTGATTTTGCAGGTTTGATGATGCGGATTTTGGACTTGACCACAAATGTTGACACACTGTTACAGATGTTGCCCTGAGTGGCAAGGGTTTTCGACAAAAAATATGTGCGTTGGCAAGTATTTTCGGTATCTTAGTGCCATGCAGCGTTTTGTGTTTGGTTTACTCGCCTTCTTTGTATCGGGTGATGCGTGGCAGCAGCCCGTGGTCACCAGACAAGCGGGTGCGGTTGAGAGCGTGCCTGAACAGCGGCGGGTTGAATTGCGCTCGGCGTTGAGCGCACCGCCTGTTGTGCCAGCGCAGAGTGCGGCACAGCCACTCAAGCGCGGATCAGACGGTCGGCACCTTTCCCCCCAGGAGCGAGCCGATCTCAGGCTGCAATTGAAGCAACAGCGGCGTGAAGCCAAAGTGGATATTCCGTGAAGCCTGGACCTGCACCTACGGTTCTGTTTTGAGAATTTCCACCAAAGTCTTTGCTGTTTGTGTGCTGCTGATGGTAGCGAGCAATCTTTTTGCCGGGGAACAGACGCACCTGCAGTTGCACAACGTAGTGCAACTCTCCGCCACGAGTTCGGTCGAAGTTGTGCAGGACTTGTTGTCGATTTCCATGACCACAACGCGCGACGGATCGGATGCCGCTACCGTTCAGAGTCAGCTCAAAGCGTCGCTTGACGCCGCTCTGGCAAAAGCCAAGGAGGCGGCACAGCCGGGGCAGCTTGAGGTACGAACCGGCAACTTCGGTCTTTACCCGCGATACGGCCGCGATGGCAAGTCAATCGGTTGGCAAGGATCAGTCGAATTGATTCTGGAAGGGCGCGATTTCGCACGCATCGGCAGCACGGCTGGAAAAATACAGACACTGACCGTTGCCAGCGTAAGTTTTGGCCTCAGTCGTGAGCAACGCAGCAAGGTTGAAAATGAGGCGCAAGGTATCGCCATCGAGCGCTTCAAAACGCGTGCCACCGATATTGCACGAAATTTTGGCTTTACCGGCTATACGCTGCGCGAAGTCAGTATCGGCGCCAGCGAGCCAGGTTTCACTACCAGACCGCGAATGATGGCGATGGAAACCCGTGCCTCTGCGGCTGATACACCGGTACCGGTTGAAGCCGGCAAGACCACCGTGCAGGTGACGGTCTCCGGCACTGTTCAATTGAAATAGAGCGCCAATTGGCGGGGCGGGGCTATTGAGCGGTCCAGCCGCCGTCCATATTCCACGCCACGCCACGCACATTGTTGGCCGCCGGGGAGCAAAAGAACACGGCCAGAGCGCCCAGTTCTTCCGGTGTGGTGAACTGCAGGGACGGTTCCTTTTCACCCAGCAGCAGTTTGGTCGCTTCATGATTCGAGATAGTCAGGGTCGCTGCCTTGGCATCAACCTGTTTTTGTACCAGCGGTGTCAGCACCCAGCCCGGACAAATGGCGTTGCAGGTGACACCGGTGGTGGCGTTTTCCAGTGCTGTGACCTTGGTCAGGCCGACCACACCATGTTTGGCTGTCACGTAGGCTGATTTTTCAGCGGAGGCGACCAGTCCGTGGACTGACGCGACATTGATGATGCGGCCCCAACCTTTGCCGTTGTCGGCGGCCAGCATCGCCGGCAGTGCCAGCCGGGTAGCGTGAAAGGCACTGCTCATGTTGATGGCGATGATGCTGTCCCAGCGTTCGACGGGAAAATTCTCGATCCGGGCAACGTGCTGGATGCCCGCGTTGTTCACCAGAATGTCGACGCGACCAAACTGGGCAGCAGCGAATTTCATCATGTCTTCAATGTCGCCGGGCTTGCTCATGTCCGCGCCGTGGTACGCCACTTGCACGCCCAATGCGGCGATCTCGGCTTTGGGTCCCTCAACGTCGCCAAAGCCGTTGAGGACGATGTTGGCACCTTGTTGTGCCAGGGCTTTGGCAATGCCAAGGCCAATGCCGCTGGTGGAGCCGGTGACGAGAGCTGTTTTACCTTTTAACATGGTGTTTCCTTGGAACGGGGCGTTGCGATTGAATTAGGATGCGGTGATCGTTATTGATTTCACCATGACTGAACCTACGCTCAATTACGTATTGTGTCCTGACACCGACGGTGGGCATCGCATGGCCTACTGGCAATGGGGTGATCCGCAAAGCAGCCACGTGGTGGTGTGTGCCCATGGCCTGTCGCGCCAGGGGCGTGACTTTGATGTGCTGGCGCGAGCCTTGTGTTTGAAGTCGGGCAACCGCGTTCGTGTGGTGTGCCCGGATGTGGTCGGCCGGGGG
>JANXLW010000394.1 GCA_025354965.1 Betaproteobacteria bacterium | reverse complement strand
CGCTCGGGCTCGACACCTTTGTCGGCGACCCGATCTCCGGCTTCACGCTGCGCAGCGCCGATTATTTGCGGGTCGGCGATGCCATTGCCGGCGCCGGTCTGCCGACCGTGTTTGTGTTCGAGGGCGGTTATGCGGTGGCCGAGGTTGGCGTCAATGCAGTCAACGTGCTGGAAGGCTTCGAGCAGCGTGCTGGCTAAGCCCTGGGTTTCCTGCCGCTGGCGCTGCGCTTGCCGAAATTGAGAATGCGCGTTGCCAGCACGGTTTCGACGAGCAGGCACACCAGTGCCAGCAAGAAAAAGACCACACCGGAAAGAAAGAACAGGGTGGCTACGCGGAAGATCTGCAACTCGGTCGTTTCGCTGAGGAACAGCACGACGATGGTCAGTCCGATCAAAATGCCGCAGAAGGTCAACAGCGCGATGCAGACGTTGACCAGTCTGCCGCGTGCACGCAAGCCCGCCAGTTCCTTGTAGGCAGCCGTCATCGGGTCATCCATAGTCGCGGCTTCGATCCGGTCTTCGACCACGCGCGCCCGGTCGATGATGCGGCCCAGGCGCCCGGCCACGGTGCCGAGCATGCCGGCCACCGCCGTCAACAGGAAGACAGGCGCCACTGCAAGTTGAATGCCGTGAGTGATGGTGCTGAGATCAGTGGTAAAAAAACTCATGATCGGGATTATTTCACTGATCGCCATGGGTTCCTGCCCTAGAATTACCCTGCATGGGAGCACCATGACGCCAGAGCAACAAGCCAGAGTCAGCATCGACGCACTGCTATCAACATTGTTGCCTGATGTACGTGACCAATCAACGCATGTCCAACCAGTCCCTGCGGCTGCGGTTTGGGCTGGGTGAGGACAAAACGGTGATCGCGTCTCAAGTGATAGGCGCGGCAAAAGAGGCGGGTCTGATCAAGGCCGATGAATCGGAGACGACCTCGACCCGCTATGCGCGGTACTTGCCGTTTTGGGCCTAATGGGGTTTGCGAAAGTGCTTAAACGCAAACCGAATTTGTCCTGCCAAGTTTTGAAAAGTACATATAAATCAAAGGGTTGCGTGTTTAAGCGCAAAACGTCCCAGTCGAACAAAATTCGAGCCGGCTGGCGGTTGCAGCATTGGCGCTCGCCCCGGTTGGAAGAATCTATGCAGCCGGACCGCGTGAAGCTGGTGTTGCCCATGGTCAGCTTGATACCGGATGAAGTGGACCGTGCGCTGCGCCTGCGCTTTGGCGAACGCTATACCAAGTTGGACAAGATGGCGGTGCAGGCGGTGGTGACGGCGCAGTTGGAAGGCAGCATGGCCGCACAGGGCGCGCTGGCCGGCTTCTTCGCCCCGCCGCTCACAGTGGCCGAGCGCGCCGTGGCGGATTTGGAAGGCTGGATTTTTGGGGTGCGCTGAAACGCCGCCTCATTGACTGTGCAATTTCTCCTGCAGCCAAACCTTGATCAGCGACTGGTAGGGCACGTCGCGGGCGTTGGCGGCCACTTTCAGGGAGTCGAGCAAATGCTGCGGCAGCCGCAGCGAAATGGTTTTGGTGGTGGGCTTCAAGTTGGGCAATGTGGCCTTCTTGGCCTTGGACCAATCCAGATGGTCGGTGGAGTCGTGCGACTCCCAGTACGCGCGCTCTTGCGCTTCGTTGGCGAATTTTGGAATGGCCTTAGTCGGCTTGTTCATAAAAGGCTCGCTCCTTTCGGTGCATGTCTCTGGCTGATATCACTCGGATCAACCCGCCCGATTGACGCAGGGTGAAGGCAATGTGCAACGGGCGCCCCGCGTCGGTTTTACCCAGCGCGTGAAATCGCGGCTCATCCTCGCTGTGGGTAGCGTCTTCCACAAGCAGCAGGGGCGCATTGAAGAACACTTGCTCTGCTTCGGTCATGGAAACGCCATGTTTCTCGTTCTTGCGCGCGTTGCCGTCGTCCCAGTCGAACCCGGTGATCTGGCTCAGGTCAATCATTTATGTATATTACCATCATGTACAAACCTGAATCACTGCCTGGCACAAAAGTACGAGTCATTTGTCATGCGACATAGCTTGCCTGCATATTTGGGCTGTCTGGCAACAGCGTCGCGTATGCAAAATGCAGATTGCATAAATTCATATGTATGCGGTATGCAAACTGAATACAATACGACGCATGAGCTCTACTGGAATCAAATCTCGCCTTAGCCACGCGCAATGGTCGCTCAAGCCACAGGATTTGGCCATGGCGTTCAAGTTGGTTTGTTTGGAGGGGCAAAAAATGCCTTATGCCGAACTGGCGCGGGCCATGCAAATGTCGCAGTTCGAGGCCCATGCCTGTCTGGTGCGGCTGTCCGGCGCACGCTTGCTGACAGAGGTGAACGGCACGCCTGCACTGGTCATGCCCGCATTCAGGCCGTTGGTGCTGCAAGGCGCGGCCTACTTCTTTCCGGCGGTGCGCGGCGAGGTCACGGTAGGGTTCCCCACGGCCAATGCGGTGGAGCCGCTCAAGTCGAAACTGATGCAAGATAACGAGCTGCCACCGGTGTGGCCGCACGCCGACGGTCCGACGCGGGGGAACACGCTGCTGCCGCTGTATCCGAAGCTGCCGCTGGCCGCGCAAGCAGACTCGACGCTGTACGCCTTGCTGGCGTTGTTTGACGCGCTGCGCATCGGCCAGGCGCGTGAGCGGGAAATTGCCCGTGCCTTGTTGGAAGAGCGGCTGAAATGACGCACCACCATGAGTAACCCCAACCTTGCCATCCTGGAGCTGGTGGCCCACGCGCTGGGGCCGGTTTGTGATGATGTGGTGTTTGTCGGCGGTTGTGCCACCGGCTTGTTGCTGACACAGGTCCGCCCGGACCGGATTCGCATTACCGAAGACGTAGACATCGTGGCCCAAGCCCTCACCGCGCACGACTATCACGCCGTGGAGTCCCGTGTGCGGGCGCAAGGCTTCAGCAACGACATGCGGCCCGCTGCGCCCATCTGCCGATGGGTTTACAAAAACGTCACCCTGGATGTGATGCCAACCGTCAAGGACATATTGGGCTTTGCCAACCGTTGGTATCCACTGGCCATAGCCACGGCGCGACCAGTGACGCTGCCCTCGGGCCAAACCATCAAGCTGATTGCCGCGCCCGTTTTCATTGCCACCAAGCTGGAGGCATTTAAGGATCGAGGCAAAGACGCCAGCGGCCAACCCGACTATTTGGGGAGCCACGACATGGAAGACATCATCACGGTCAGCGACCGCCGCCCGGAGCTGTTGGACGAATGCAGGGCCATGTCAGTGGAACTGCGTGCCTATCTGGCACAGGGAGTTCACCACGCTGTTTGCCAGTGCAGACTTTGAAGCCACTCTGGCCGGCCATTTGCCGGGCGACTCAGCCAGCCAGAGCCGACTGGGAAAGCTCAGCGCTACGCTGCGCAACTTCACAAGCCTGTGACCCCATGAACACCACCACCAACACCCTGGTCCAGAAACTCTGGAACTACTGCAACGTGCTGCGCGACGACGGCATGAGTTATGGCGACTATGTGGAACAGCTCACTTATCTGCTGTTCCTGAAGATGGCCGACGAGCGCAGCGCACCACCGTACAACCAGCCCAGCATCGTGCCCGCGGCCTACGCGTGGCCTTCGCTTTTGGCCAAGGATGTACCTCGCCGCCAACCGTAATCGCCGGCAGGCCACCTGGAGCGCCGCCAATCCCGACGGCCGCTGGCGCGCCTACGGCTATGACGAGCTGATGGCGCGCGACAAGGCCAGTCTGCATATCTTCTGGCTCAAGGACGATTCGCTGGCCGACAGCGACAAGCTGCCGCCGCCCGCCGTCATCGCGCAAGAAATTGTGGAAGACCTGCAGGCCGCGCTCGAGCAGTTCCGGTTGATTGCTGTGGATCTGGACCCGGACAGCGCCGCAGTCTGACGCTTTTTTCAGCTTTGACGTGCTGTGAGAATGACGCGCGCCACTTCGGCAAATCCGGCACCGCGTGCGGACGGTGTCACGTAGTGCGGCAGGTAGCGCATGCCGGGCGCAAAGGCCGCGATATTGGCGACCCCTGCGCTGTGTACAAAATGCTGAAACATGGCCTGGTCGTTGCCCGAGTCACCAACAAAGACCCACCGGTCCAACTCGGTCGCCAGATCGCGGCCCAGCAGTTCGCGGACGATCCAGCAGGCTCCCTGCCATTTGTTGAAGTTGCCAAAGCAACCGTGGACATGGATGCTGCTGACCGAGGTGTGCATGCCGTGCGACTGCAGCAGGGCCATGATCCGGGCCACCGCCTCCGGTCCCAGGGTATTGAATTCGTTGTAATCGAATGCCAGGTCGGTCTCACGTCCGCCGCGGTCACGGCTGAGCATGGCGCCGGGCACTTCGCGCAGCACCTGCCGGGCTACCTGGGCCATGCGCAGCGCGTTGTCGGCACGTGTGGTGGCGTCCTGTTGATACAGTTTGAAGAGGGGTTCACGCACATCCGATGAGTGTTGCAGGCCGTTTTGCCCTCTAACGAAGGCGACCGCGCCGTTCTCGGCCACCATCGCATCCACCGGCCAGGGGAGGGCGTTGCTGCCCGCCATGAAGGGTTCGCACCAGCCGATCGGCCGTCCGGTGATGGCAATCACGATCAGGCCCGCTGCCTTGAGCTTGGCCAGCGCCTGCAAGGCGGCGGGCGTGATGGCGCCGTGGCTGGTCAGCGTGTCATCGATGTCGGTAAATACCCCTGCCAGATGGCGCCGGGCGTCAATGGGCCAGTCGGAAAGTGGGCGCATCACTTAACCGGCACTTTGCAGCGCCAGCCCGGCGTGTTCGCGCAGCGGGTGGAAGTGGATCTTGGAGAAGCGCTCCTGCGCCAGGCGCACGTCATACGGCGAAGTGCACAAAAAGGCCAGCGTGTTGGCGGCGTCGCGCGCCATGCGCATTGGGTAGGCGTCGCAAAAGGTCTTCAGTTCGGCCGGCGTGTCGGCGCTGATCCAGCGCGCGCCGGTGTACTGGCTGCCTTCCAGCCGGATGTCGGCGTCGTACTCGCCTTTGAGGCGGTGCTGTACCACTTCAAACTGCAGTTGTCCCACCGCACCGAGCAGCATATTGCCGCCGATCTCGGGTCTAAACACCTGAATCGCACCCTCTTCACCCAGCTGTGCCAGGCCTTGCTGCAACTGCTTGGTGCGCAGCGGATTTTTCAGCACCACGGTCATGAACAGCTCCGGTGCGAAGAACGGCAGGCCAGTGAACTGCAGATTGACCGAACCGTCGGTGATGGTGTCGCCCAGTTGCACGCCGCCGTGCGTGGTAAAGCCGACGATGTCGCCGGCATAGGCCTCGTTGACGGCCTCGCGTCGCTGGCTCATGAAGGTCACCACGCTGGTCGGGCGCAGCTCTTTGCCGGTGCGCATGACTTTCAGTTTCATGCCCGGCGTGTACTTGCCCGAGGCCATGCGGACGAAGGCAATGCGGTCGCGGTGCGAGGGGTCCATATTGGCCTGCACCTTGAACACGACGCCGGAGAAGAACTCGTCCTCGGGCTGAACTTCGCGTATCACCGGCTGCTTGTTGACGAGCAGCGAACTGGTGCGCGGCTGCGGCGGCGGCGCCAGATCGACCAGCGCTTCCAGCACTTCCATGACGCCGAAGTTGTTGACGCCGGAACCGAAGAACACCGGCGTCTGTTTGCCGGCCAGGAAGGCTTCGCGGTCCCAGGCCGGCGAGGCGCCGGTGGCCAGTTCCATGCTCTCCATGGCGGTGGTCCACTCGTGGCCGAAGCGCTTGAACAAGGCCTCCTGGTTGGTCAGCGGCATGGCGTCAAAGTCCTGCGGCAGGCGCGCGCTGCCCGACTCGAACACCGTCATGATCTGCGTGCGCAGGTTGACGATGCCGCCGAAGGTCTTGCCCTGGCCCACCGGCCAGGTCATCGGCACGCAGGGCATGCCCAGTTCGCGCTCGATCTCGTCCAGGATGTCCAGCGGCTCGCGCACTTCGCGGTCCATCTTGTTGACGAAGGTGATGATCGGCGTGTTGCGCTGGCGGCAGACTTCGATCAGGCGCCGCGTCTGCGCCTCGACGCCGTTGGCGGCATCGATCACCATCAGCGCCGAATCGACGGCGGTCAGCACGCGGTAGGTGTCTTCCGAGAAGTCCTTGTGGCCGGGGGTGTCCAGCAGGTTGATGACGTGGTCGCGGTACAGCATCTGCATGACGGAGGACGCCACAGAAATACCCCGTTGTTTCTCGATTTCCATCCAGTCCGAGGTGGCGTGGCGGGTGGCTTTG
>JANXLW010000359.1 GCA_025354965.1 Betaproteobacteria bacterium | reverse complement strand
CGCAGCTGCAAGGCGTATTGCTGCTTGATTGCCTTCTCTTCCAGCTGATTTTTCACTGTGATGAGGCTGAGGTCATTTTTCAACCCATCGCGCTCCCGGGCGACCACATCCACGGCTTCATTCACGGCCAGCCGGCGCGCTACCTCGCTGGCCTCCAGCTTGGCTTGCAGGGCCTGAATTTCGGTGTCCTTTTTGGCGGCAGCCGTCTGCAGCTCATGGGCCTGCCTGGCCTCGGCCAACTGAGCAGCAGCTTGCTGCGCGTTACGCGATTGCTCCAGCTCGTTAGCCAGCGCATCGCGCTCTTTGCTCACCGTGCCCAAAGCCTCCGTCACCGCCAGCTTGCGCGCCACCTCGCCCGCGTCCAGCTGAGCTTTCAGCGCCTGAATCTCCGTGTCTTTGGCAGCCGCAGCTTTTTGCAGCGTATTGGTGACCTTGGCCTCGGCCAAGGCAATCGCGTCGCGCTTTTCCCGCTCGGCCAGCTCCAGCCGCTCGTGCAACTGCTGCTCAAACTCGCCATCGCGCACCTGCTTGAGGATGTCGGCATACCCCGCCTCGTCGATCTTGAAGGCTTTGCGGCAGTGGGGGCAGATGATTTCATGCATGGTGGATGAGACTCTATTTATTGGTTGGGCCGCATTGGTGTCTGCTTGCTGCGGTCCGTGCAGGAGGTGAAGTACAAGGCACCTACTGGCCTAATAGGGCTGTAGCCCCCGAAGAATATACGCAAACAGCTATCACAAATGTAGCGATAGTCAATTTGGAGAACTCATTACTGGGCAGCTGAACGCGCGATGATCCAAGCTTTACCCCATCGCCGCTCTTGAAGTGGGATGAATCTTTGTATGCCTTCTATCCAATTAGCCAACTCTTGGGCGCTGGCACCTCTTGGGATACGGTAAGCCAACGCTACCAATCTATCCGCAACCCAAAGAAAACTGTCATTTCGATTTTGACAGGCGCCCGAAGCCATAACTAGAACCGCAGCGCTCATCGCAGCGTCAATGGGCCGCGTTCTGCTTTCGACTCCTTTAAGTACGCACGTCGCCAAGATGCCCGCGAGCTCCTCATCACGCTGCAAATCGGCTACCTCTGCGACGCAAGAAAGTATCGAGGCATCTTCATCTGAAATTGTTGATCCTTGGAGATGAATATTGCGAGCAATCTCTCGCAGCCTAACAAGTAATTCGTTGCTAAAGGAAAATATTCGAGAGCTGTACGCGAGTGCATTCCAGGCTTGATGTGAATTCAACGCAACCGCAGATGAGCTATCGCGTGTGAATTCGTCCAAAAGTTCTAGCCCAATGGTTTCCTCTAAACCATCATCGTTTCGAGTCCGTCTTCCCGAAAATGAACCCGGTAGCCCGAATGCCAATCTAAACTCTGGATAGAGTCCCTGAACCAGTTCTGCTTGTCTTTGGGATAACTCATTGAGGTAGTCATTGCTAATAGGATTCCACCTAAGGGCAGCTATCAATGCAGTAACGCTGAGGCCTTTATCTGTTTGAGAATCAGCCCGCCAGAAGGGATCACGAACTAGGTCAAGAATGCCTATTGCTGCGGTATCCATCGACTGCTGTGCGTCACACCACGAAGCAAGTTTATGTTGATCCCAGCCTTGAAAATCAAGCGATTCCAGCAAACTAGTCGCGTGCGCAAAAGCGGCCAACCTGCGCCAATATGGTGGTACCAGAGCGAACGCCTCGTTCATACTGATGGCATTCAAAGTCAGTCGTATCAGAGCCGGGAAAAGTTCAGATCGTTTATGCCCACTTGCATTGGGCGAAGCCAGCTCGATTAGCTTGTTTAGCGCATCATCTGCAAATTCACCGAACCGCGCATCACTTGCCGTACGGGCTTGAGCAATGCGAAACGTCGATAGTAGTGAAAACGGTGTATTCCCAATCCTCAAGGTCTTCAACGCCGCGAATAGGTCGTCATTTGCAATTGAACCTGTGATCGTTACCGAATCAAGATTTGTGCAGACTGACACGGCGCGAATACATCTCAGGCCCCACAACACATCGGCACTACAAACCTTCGTTAGGTGGGGTTTTAGTTCTTGGACAACGTACTCATCGTTGCTCCCTGTACTAGCGATTCTGCCGACCAATGATTTGTAATACGACGGATCACTCGGGATCAAGTCAGCAACTCCGAAACTACCCCGTGAAACCGTAGCTGCAATACGCAAAATCTCAGGATCAGCGAGGTGCTGGAGCTCACCTATCAATATGCCAAACTCACTATCCGAAAGTGGGCGACTTACCAAAATTTCGTGCCAGTCGTGCTGTTTAGGCCAGCATGGTTTAGCTCGCTTTGCGATTTCTGAATAGGCATTCAGTCTGACATTTTCAGCAGGATCAAGTAGACCCAATTCCGGAAGCACAACTTCTTGCCCTACTGCGCGACGCAAGGAATGCAATCCTGTATTTGCTCGAACGATAGATATGCTCTCTTCGCCACTGCGACGTGGGACAGCAGTTGGGATTCCGAATTGGCCGCTCGACAATGTTGCTCTTATGTCAGCAAAATGTATGGTGCCAATCGCACCAACTTCTGCAGACCCCATTTCGGCAAGTGCAATAACGTCCTCACGTTGTAGGACACGCTTTGCAATAACACCGGGAAAACTGCGGAGTTGCAACCTAGCGATTTTGGCGTGTAAGTTCAATTGCAATCTCCTGGGTACGGCGAACAAGGGCATCAGCGGCTTGTGTGGCAATTTCATCCAGCACATCAGAATTTCCGGGGAGAAAACACGCTAGGCAAGATTCTTCAACCCACAGTGACTGTGCCTTTTGTCGCTCAGCCTTACTGCCAATGCCAAGCAGATTTGCTCCAGCCTGAGCTGCGGCAACCTGGCGGATTCGGATAGCACCATCTACCACGAAGCGCATGGCCAGTTCGACATCTGGAATGATGTTCGTGACGATCCAGTTCGCCCGAGCGATGGTTTCCGCGATTGGCATTACTTCGTTTGCCCAGAGTTTCGCAATTGCATACGTTCCCGCGTTCCAAATGGCGTCCTGATACTCCAAGTCACTTTGTGTGCACAGCACGTCAGTTGAATGCAATCTTGCCAAGTTCTCACGTATGCCCCTGAGTTCTGCCGTCTCTACAACTCGCTCGTGTTCAACGCTGGCTCCCGTGATCTGCATAAGCAAGTCCTCAGGTGGTAGCGGAATGCAGAAAAAGCACCGCTCTCGAAGGATGTGCAATGCATCTCGCTTTTCACTCGCATTCATCAAGCCACGTATCACAAGCGTGTCGAGCAAATCCAAGCTTGAAAGCAACGGAACATTGACGCCGTTGGAGTCGGTCAGCGATGAATTGTCGGCAAACATACGGTCATCGACAACAGCGGCCTCGACTGGCGAGATGTCCTCAAGTAAATCCATTGCGGGTAGTAACGCAATCTCATTGAGTTCTCCGCGTTGACTTCTACTCTGTGTGAGAAATCTCAATTTGCCGGATACAAGTTCAGCCCTGAGCGTTAAGCGAATGTTATCGAGCGCGGCTTTCATAACTTCTGCCTGCGGCTCTGTTGCCAAAAGTGCCTGCCACTCCTCGACTGTGCTTTGATGAACTGATATAGCGTGCCCAGAATTGATGAGTGGTTGCAGCAGCTTCGCTTGCTGCAAATACTGCAGTGCCAGACTATCGACAAATAGAGGTTTGCTAGCGGCAATATCGGCTCTTAAAACGGAACCTGAACGTTGGAGCACTTCAACGCCGCTGTGATGCACGGTGTCCGTAATCCTGCTTTCTCGCAGTAAAGCATTCGCGACATCGAGCGGGTCAGTAACTAGCGCTGCCAATATGCCGAGGTCCGCGTGGTCTTCCATAAAGGAACCAACTTTAAACAGAGTACCTGGATGAACAAACCGCCCGCCTTGGAGCTTTGCAGCCTTTAGTAAGGAAGCAGCCTCATCTCCTACCTCTTCCACAATTGCTGCATCACCGTCATCCTTAATCACCTTAAGTTTGCCCGCACTTAGAAAGCCCATCAGTGGCTTTACCTCAGAAATACGGGACGGCTGGTGAAAGACGACCTTTTTACGGTCCGAAAGCAACATCTCCATCACCCTGGGTGAAATGAAAACTGTGTCATACATCTCGAGAACATCTTGGAGTCGTCCAAGTTCGCCCAAAACGAAAATGGCAGTGACGTCTAGTGCGATTCGGCTATAGGTATCGGCGGGCATCTTCAGCCGCTTTCCGCTGCGAATTGGAATTGGCTGTCGTCGTCGCACATCCGCCTCATCAGCATTCCGTCGCGGCGCACCAACCAGCATTTGCGTGAGCGGTGCATTGAACATCGATGCGGCCATGTGAATCGGCACCTGCCCTGTGCGGTACATCTCATTCTTGTGACGCCAACTTTCAGCATCGCCGCGCATGAATTCAACGAGCTCCTTATTTGAGTACGATTGTATTAGCCCCTTATCCTTATCCTTATCCTTGGATAGCTCTGCAGCCTGGTGGACCCAAGGCATAGCAATATCGTCACGACGCGCGGCAATCGCGACCGTATGTGCACCAAGCAGAACTGCTGGGTCGTCTCCATCTTGCGCAACCGCCTCTTGGGCAAGTGCAAGTGCACGTTCTGGATCGGTAAACCCCACAAGTTTTGCAAGCGACAGCAGCATTTGACTATTCAATTGCGAGCGCATGTCAAGGGCCTTTACGCTGATGTCCCGGAATCGCTCCCAGTCGCCAGTGCGTACGGCGACGTTGATGTCCAGCGCAATATCTACGCTGTCACTGCGTTCGCCCAGCAGCACATCGTTCAATGTCTTTGATGCCGCGTGATCACCATCTTCGAACAGCGCCCATGCGCGTGCGGATCTAATTTCGGGACGCTGCTGTACGAGGTCGACTGTGCTTTTTAAGAATGAATTTACTTCTGCAGTTGAGGCCTTTGTGCGACGCAGGCATCGCAAACGAAGCATAGCGGTGTCAAAATTGGGTTCTCTCTTGTAAAGTTCTGCCGCGTGGGGTGCTAGGCGTTTCCATTGCTTCTTCTGTTCAAGTGTTTGAACCAGATTGAATAGATCCTCAATAGCATTCGATGCATTGAACAGTTCAAGTGCTCGATCGCTTGCATCTTCTCCCCTTGCACCTCGAAGCATTAGATCAAGTCGATCCGCAACATGTGGTGCAATGTCGGCCTTGTGGTCTTCGAAGAACGCTGTTGCGCCATCGAAATCTTTAACAAGTGCGAGAGCCTGAACCATCATCACAGTCAGGGCCTCAGGACTGTTGTCTGGCAGAAGTGCATTCCATTCTTCATTAAGAAAGCGCACTAGCTCTGCACTCTGCTCTGGTCTATTGAGTAGATACAATTCCGCCCGCAATTGATCGGGTGTCAATCCACCCATATTTCTGCATTGGGCCAGATACCTTTGAAGGGGATTGGAGTCGAAAGGGATTTCATGCACCCGAACAAGCCAGATCAATTTGACCGCAGTCGATCCATCCTTCATTTGAGCCAAGATCGCAGCAGCTTCCTCTTCACGGGCAGTCGGGTCAAGCAGACGCAGGCTTCGGATGCCGCTTTCGCACCGCTCCGCGATCAAATGATCCTCGGCATCGAGTGCACAAGTTTGCGCCTTTTTTGCGGCCTCCAAGGCAACACTTCGTGCCCGATCTGCATCGGGGCTATCGAGTAAGTGCTCAACAACAGAGGAAAATCCATGCTGCATTACGCTGTTGTATCGATCGCGTGGAACCATCGGGAGCAGGCAACTAATCGCATATTGATAGTAGAGATGAGTGCATTGCTCCAACTCGGCATGCGTAAGCATGTTCAGATACTCAACGGCGTTGTCGAACCGCCCTACAGAGAATAGAGTTGCACAAACGTTATTCCATCCCGTGGGTGTGAAGGCTGATGAGTCAGAAGGACGTAGTGCGTCTACGAATGCTAGAGCTTCCAGTGCACCGCCACGCTTCAGCGCGATATGGAACATGGCTGTTTGACTGTCCATATCCTTCAGATCGCGTAGTCGCCGTAGCGCAAGCTCTGGCTGAGACTTGCTCAGCTCAAGTAGCCCCCACGCCGCTTCTGGAACCTTGAAACCCGACGCCGCTAATTGGCTGAGCAAGGCGTCTGCAGCGTCCGGGTGCCCAGTTCCAGCCTCAACACGCGCAAGCCAATATCGGACTTCACTTTCTATTGCTTTATCTGCGGCGGCAAGCCGATTGCCGTCTTCAAAATCTTTTAGAAGACTTCTGAGAGCACTACCGGTGTCTTGATCTGGCGAAGCTCGACGACGGAGAATCTTGCCCAAGCCGTGCCGCGCTTCTTCGGTAAATAGAGGAGCGACATGCGGGTTTTTTTTCAAACTTGCAGCTTCTGTGATCGCTGCTAACCCTTCCCGCATTTTTTCATCTGTGTGAATCGCCGTTGCTTGGAGGATGGCCACTCCCCCAGGGTCAAGCACTCTGCTATGAATGCTGGTTTGCAGGAAGGCAACAGCAATCTTGATTGCGTCTTCTGCGTAGTTGCGATGTTCGCCTGTTGATTCGATGGATGTATACGATTGCACTAGCCGCGAAACAATGGCTTCTGGGATATTTTTCTGGGCGAGTTTTGCTCTTGTTGCGGCCTTCAAATCGTCTTTATTGGCTTGCACGCTAAGCCATTCACGTACCGCCGGTCTACAGAAAATCTCTGGTCGTAAAACCGCCGCCTCAATAGTGGCAACCGTGGATTTCCACCACGAATCACTTGGCTCAATGGCCCCGAGGCGGCGTAACGCATCATCCAACAATTTTTCATCGAATGAACTTGGAACCGACTCGGGCGCCGCACCCGCTTTCCGTTCTGCCAATCTCGGTTTGATGAATTTTGTTGCCGTAGAGTACAGTCCAAAAACCACCTTTGGTATCCAATCCCAAGTCATTAATACTTCCTTTTCGATGCAGGCGTCTCAACCAGTCGCGCGGCAAATCCTAGGCATCCTCCAACCCCCATCACCAACCTCTGCGTAGCCCGCGTAGCCGCAACATAAAACACCCGCGCCGCTTCCTTCTCATCCTCGCTGGGCGCAGGCATATGCCCCACGCCGGGTAGCGCCGCCACCGGAAACTCCAGGCCTTTGCTGACCTGCATGTCATCACTCGTCATCCAAGTCCCCCAACAATACCCCCCACCGCGCCAGCCGCTCACGCGCTTCAATCAAAGCCTGGTGCAGGTGCACCTCCAGCTCTGCCTTGGGCGGCAGCTCGGTCCAGTATTCGGCCACGGTGATGCCGTCTTTGTGCATTTGCAGCAACTCCACTTGCTCGCGGCTGGATTCAGCGCACAGGATCAGGCCGACGGGGGCCTCTTCGCCCGCTTGGCGCTCGTGCTTGTTCAGCCTTTTGAGGGGCAATAAGTTGACAAAGTGGCTCCAGCCCAATTGTCGTGACAGTGTCGCGACAAACTGGGTATGCGGCAGGACAAACTCCATCACGTGGCTCATGTTGGTTGCACCATTGTCATGACTGGCGGGCGCATTAATGTCTTTGGTTGGGCGCTCACGGGGCCTTCCTTCCTTTGGTCAAGCTGCTGGCCTTGGGTGTCTTTTTATCCTCATGCG
>JANXLW010000334.1 GCA_025354965.1 Betaproteobacteria bacterium | reverse complement strand
CCCGGATCGTCGCGGCATGGCTGCCGGCATGGCCATCATGGGCTTTGGCGGTGGGGCCATGATTGGCTCACCCCTGGCCGCCGACCTGATGAAATACTTTGCCACCGCCACCGATGTGGGTGTGGCGCAGACCCTGGCGGTGATGTCCCTTGTGTACTTTGTATTCATGATGGCCGGTGCTTTCGGTTATCGCATTCCCGAGACCGGTTGGAAGCCAGCCGGCTGGACACCGAAGCCAGCGCAAGTCAACAACGCGATGATCACTCAGCGCCATGTGCATGTGAGCAAGGTTTGGGGCATTCCCCAGTTCTGGTTGATCTGGATGGTTTTGTGCATGAACGTGAGCGCTGGCATTGGCGTGATCGGCATGGCCTCACCCATGCTGCAGGAAGTATTTGGTGGCTCCCTGATTGGGGTGGCCAAGAAGTTTGCTGAACTCGACAAGGCCCAACTGGCAGCCATTGCCGGTGTGGCCGCAGGTTTCACGGCACTGCTGAGCCTGTTCAACATTGGCGGCCGATTCTTTTGGGCCAGCATTTCCGACAAACTGGGGCGAAAACTCACCTACGCTGTGTTCTTTGTACTCGGTGGTATTTTGTATTTCAGTATTCCTGGTAGTGCCGCTGCGGGCTCGAAGGTGCTGTTTGTGGCGGCGTTTTGTGTGATTTTGAGCATGTACGGCGGTGGCTTTGCCACAGTGCCCGCTTACCTGGCCGACATCTTCGGCACCCAGATGGTGGGCGCCATTCACGGTCGATTGCTCACCGCCTGGGCCACGGCTGGCATCGTCGGGCCAGTGGTAGTGAACTACATGCGCGAATACCAACTCGGACTCGGCCTGCCGCGCGAACAGGTCTACAACCAGACCATGTACATCCTGGTCGGGATGTTGGTGGTGGGTTTGATCTGCAACCTGCTGGTGCGGCCTTTGAATCCCAAGTGGTTCATGACACCGGAAGAGCTGGCCGTCGAGAAACGGTTGGCGCATGAAAAAGTCAAGGCTTCCGAAGTGCATGGCGATGGCACGCATGCGCACGACAAGCCCAGCAACCCGGCCTTCCTGGTGCTGGCTTGGGCGGCAGTGGGTATTCCGCTGGCGTGGGGCGTTTATCGCACCTCGCTGACAGTGGCCAAGTTCTTCTGAGGCGGGGTCAGGCCACAAAAATAAGCTTGAACGCGATCACGAAGGAGCCAGCATGTCATGGAGACGGGCATCGAAAGCAACAAGAATATTGTCGGGATACTGCCGTACGCCTGTAACCGGAAGCCCTATTCCAGTAGTGGGAAGGCGAATATCCGCATCTCGTCGTTAAGCTAATTAGGAACAACAATGAACCACACAGTCATCCCAATTGTCGTGCAAAGCGCTTCGAAAGAGCGCAAGCGTCAAACGCCCAAAGGGCGGCGGGTTGATCCATCTACCTTGGCCGAGGTACAAGCCCTACTGGGTGTTGAGTCGCGTCAAGCCGATTTGCTGATTGAACACTTGCACAAGATCCAGGATCACTTTGGCCACTTGTCGGCAGCCCATCTGGCGGCTTTGGCGCAAGAAATGCGCCTGGCGCAAACCGAAGTGTACGAAGTTGCGACTTTTTACCACCATTTCGACGTGGTCAAGGAAGGCGAAGCCGTGCCGGCGTCACTCACCGTGCGGGTGTGCGACGGCCTGTCCTGCGAGATGGCGGGTGCGCGCGATTTGCTGGCCAAACTTCCTGCCCTGCTGGGCCGCGAGGTGCGCGTGATTGCGGCACCGTGCATCGGTCGCTGTGAGCAGGCGCCTGCCGCCGTCGTCGGACAAAACCCGGTGCCTAACGCGAGCGTAGAGGCTGTCGTGGCCGTCGTTGCCGCCCGGGCCGTGCAGCATGTGCCCAATGGCTTTATCGATTTGTCCAGCTACCAGGCTGCCGGTGGTTATGCGCTGCTCCAGCAATGTATCTCGGGAGACCGCGACGTCGAATCGGTCATCAAGACCATGGAAGACTCGGGCTTGCGCGGCCTGGGTGGTGCAGGCTTCCCGGCTGGACGCAAGTGGCGCATTGTGCGGGCCGAGGCCGGCCCACGCCTGATGGCCGTCAACATTGACGAGGGCGAGCCCGGCACCTTCAAGGACCGCGTCTATCTCGAGCGCGACCCGCACCGCTTCCTTGAAGGCATGTTGATCGCCGCCTGGGCAGTCGGCATTGAGAATATCTACATCTACCTGCGCGATGAATACCACGGCTGCCGCGCCCTGCTTGAGGCGGAACTGGACAAGCTCAAGTCGTCCCCCCCCATGGCCGGCATGCCGGAGATCTTTTTGCGCCGCGGTGCGGGCGCCTACATTTGCGGCGAAGAGTCGGCCATGATCGAATCGATCGAAGGCAAGCGTGGCATGCCGCGGCTGCGCCCGCCCTATGTGGCACAGGTGGGCTTGTTTGGCCGCCCCACCCTGGAACACAACTTTGAAACCCTGTTCTGTGTGCGTGAAATTCTGGAAAAAGGCGGCAGCTGGTTCACCTCACAAGGTCGCAATGGCCGCAAGGGATTGCGCTCCTTCTCGGTCTCGGGCCGGGTCAAAAACCCCGGCGTCAAACTGGCGCCGGCTGGCATCACCATCCAGGAACTCATTGACGAGCACTGCGGTGGGATGCGGGATGGCCACCAGTTTTACGCGTATCTGCCGGGCGGCGCGTCGGGCGGCATTCTGCCGGCCACGATGAACGCAATCCCGCTGGACTTCGACACCTTGCAGCTCTATGGCTGCTTCATCGGCTCGGCCGCCGTGATCGTCCTGTCGGACAAGGATACGGCAGTCAATGCGGCACGTAACATGATGCAGTTTTTCAAGCACGAGTCCTGCGGTCAATGCACACCGTGCCGTGTCGGAACGGCCAAAGCAGCCCATTTGATTGACCAGGAAAAGTGGGATATTTCCTTGCTCAATGAGCTGTCAATCGTGATGCGTGACGCGTCGATTTGTGGTTTGGGTCAGGCGGCACCCAATCCGGTCGATTGTGTCGTCAAGTACTTCCCACATGAATTAGCCTAAAGGTGCAAAGGAACATCATGAACGCAATGACCAGAAATGAAATGGTGCAACTCGATGCACCGCTCGTCACCTTCAATCTCAACGGCCG